>NZ_JBJLSH010000023.1:0-64863 GCF_050871905.1 Kineococcus haloalkalitolerans | reverse complement strand
GGGGTCTTCTCCGCCGACCGCGTCGACCCGGGCACCGCGGTGCTGCTGCCGCTCGTGCCCGAGGACCCGGCCGCCACCGGTGACGTGCTGGACCTGGGCTGCGGGTGGGCGCGTCCGGCCTCAGCCCTCGGACAGCACGCCCTCGGCGGCGTCGGCGTCCTCCACGTCCTCGCGGGTGATGCCCAGCAGCGGCAGCACCGCGTCCAGGTAGGGCACGTTGAGGGCGGCGTCGGCCTGCTCGCGCACCACCGGCTTGGCGTTGAAGGCGATGCCCAGCCCGGCCGCGTCGATCATGTCCAGGTCGTTGGCGCCGTCGCCGATCGCGACCGTGCGCGCCAGCGGCACGCCCTCCGCGGCGGCGAACTCGCGCAGCGCCGCGGCCTTCGCCGCGCGGTCCACCACCGGCCCCAGGACCCGGCCGGTGAACGTGCCGTGCACCACCTGCAGCCGGTTGGCCCGCACGTGCGCGATGCCCAGCGACGCGGCCAGCGGCCCCACCACCTCCAGGAAGCCGCCGGAGACCAGCGCCAGGGTGAAGCCCAGGCGGTGCAGCGTGCGGCACAGGGTGCGCGCCCCGGGGGTCAGCTGGACGGCGCGGCGCACCTCCTCCACCACGTCCACGGACAGGCCCTCCAGGCACGCCACCCGCTCGCGCAGCGAGGCGGCGAAGTCCAGCTCCCCGCGCATGGCCCGCTCGGTGACGGCGGCCACCTCCGCCTCCCGCCCGGCGTGGGCGGCCAGCAGCTCGATGACCTCCTGGCGGATGAGGGTGGAGTCGACGTCCATGACGACCAGGCGCCGGCCCAGGCGCGCCAGGCCGCCGGGGGAGACGGCCGCGTCCAGGCCGTGCCGGCCCGCCTCGCGCGCCAGCGTGCGGCGCAGGTCCCGCAGGTCGGCGGCGGTGCCGTCGGTCGACACGTCCAGCTCGACGCTGGTGACGGGGTGGCGGCCCATCCGGCGGATGCGGTCCACGTTCGCGCCGCGCTCGGCCAGCACGGCCGTCACGTGCGCCACGGCCGCCGGCAGCAGAGGCGCCCCCAGCAGCGTCACGTGCAGGCGCTGCGGCCGGCGCGGCGGCTCGGCGTGCGAGGCGGTGGCGCCGACCGACAGGTCGGCGCCGGCCAGGGCCGCCACGGCCCGCTCCACGACGCCCTCGCCGGGGCAGGTCACCAGCGCGGACAGGGTCAGGTGGCCGCCGACGACGACCTGCTCGACGTCCAGGACCTCCGCCCCCGTGGGCGTCAGCGCCCGGAACAGGGCCGAGGTCACCCCGGGGCGGTCCCGACCGGTGACCGTGACCAGGACGGTGCGCGCGGGGCCCGCCGCGCTCGCGGCGGGCGCGGGGGACGGGGAGGTGGTCGCCGGCACGCGGGCACAGTACCGGCGCCACCGGTGACGCCGGTGTCACCCGTGACGACGGGCGGGCGGCGGCACCCGCCGCCCGCCCGCGCTCAGCCGCGGTTCTTCTCGTCCCGCCAGGCCAGCCAGTCGCGCACCGCGCCCATGTCGAAGTCCGGCCCGCCCGTGGAGACGGTGATGAACCGGGCGCCGGCCGCGTGGTACGCGTCGCCCACCTGCGCCGGGTCGGCGCCGGAGTCCAGGCCGATCGAGCGCTCCACCTCCAGCGGGTCGCGGCCGATCTCGGCGCACCGCTCGTCCAGGACGGCGCACTTGCGGGCGAAGGTGTCCACGTCGCCGAAGCCGTGCCACACGTCGGCGTGGCGGGCGACGATCCGCAGCGTCTTCTGCTCCCCGCCGCCGCCGATGAGGACCGGGATGTCGCGGGTGGGCGCGGGGTTCAGCTTCGCCCAGCGCGCCTCGATGCGCGGCAGGTCCTCGCGCAGCTTGTCCAGCCGGCCGCCGGCGGTGCCGAACTCGTAGCCGTACTCGTCGTAGTCCTTCTGGAACCAGCCCGAGCCGATGCCCAGGACCAGGCGGCCGGTGCCGCTGTCGTGGGCGGAGACGTGGTCGACCGTGCGGGCCATGTCGGCCAGCAGCTCGGGGTTGCGGTAGCTGTTGCAGGTCACCAGGGCGCCCAGCTCGACGCGCTCGGTGGCCTCGGCCCAGGCGGCGAGCATCGTCCAGCACTCGAAGTGCAGGCCCTCGGGCTCGCCGTACAGCGGGTAGAAGTGGTCCCAGTTGAGCAGGACGTCCACGCCGAGCTCCTCGGCGCGGGCCGCGGCGGCGCGGATCGCCGGGTAGTCGGCGTGCTGGGGCTGCACCTGCACCCCGATCCGCACCGGGCGCGGGTCGGCGGCGGCGGCGCTGGCGGCGGGCGAGCTGGCGGAGGACGTGTCGGTCCCCGCGGTGTCGGAGGTCATGGCGCCGACTCTGCCGCACCCCGCGCCCGCCCGCGAGGGGCCGGCGCGGGAGCGTCGGGGCCGGCGCGCCGGGTCAGGGGCGGACGACCTGCCCCTTGCCGACGACGGTGATGCCGGACTCGGTGACCGTGAACCCGCGCGCCCGGTCCTCCTCCGGGTCCACCCCGATGCGGGCGTCGTCGGGGACCTCCACGAACTTGTCGACGATGGCGCGCTGCACCACGGCGTGCCGGCCCACCCGCACGCCGTCCATGAGCACCGACTCGCTGACGTGGCCCCAGGAGTCCAGCCGCACGTTCGGCGAGACCACCGACTTCTCCACCAGCGCACCGGAGACGACCGTGCCGCCGGAGATGATGGAGTTCACCGCGTGCCCGTAGGTGCCCTGCCAGCCGTGCACGAACTTCGCCGGCGGGAAGAAGTCCTGCGCCGCGATGATCGGCCAGTCGTAGTTGTAGAGGTTGAAGACCGGCATCACCGAGATGAGGTCCATCTGGGCCTCGAAGTAGCTGTCGATCGTCCCCACGTCGCGCCAGTACGCGCGGTCGCGGTCGGTGGCGCCGGGGACGTCGTTGTCCTTGAAGTCGTAGACGTTCGCCAGCCCCCGCTCGACGAAGTCGGGGACGATGTCACCGCCCATGTCGTGCTTGGAGTCCTGCTCGTCCGCGTCGCGGGTCACCGCGTCCACGAGCGCCTCGGCGTCGAAGACGTAGTTGCCCATCGAGGCCAGCACCTGGTCGGGGGCGTCGTCCAGGCCCTGCGGGTTCTTCGGCTTCTCCAGGAACTGCTCGATGCGGCCGCTGCCGTCGTGGGCGGTCTGGATGACGCCGAACTGGTCGGCCAGCGAGATGGGCTGGCGGATCGCCGCGACGGTGCACGGGGCGCCGGAGGCCACGTGCGCCTCGACCATCTGCGAGAAGTCCATCCGGTACACGTGGTCGGCGCCGACCACGACGACGATGTCGGGGCGCTCGTCGCTGATGAGGTTCATCGACTGGTAGATGGCGTCGGCGCTGCCCAGGTACCAGCGCTTGCCGACGCGCTGCTGCGCGGGCACGGAGGCGATGTAGCTGCCGAACAGGTTCGACATCCGCCACGACTGGGAGATGTGCCGGTCCAGGCTGTGGGACTTGTACTGCGTCAGCACGACGATCTTGCGGTACCCCGCGTTGACCAGGTTGGACAGCGCGAAGTCGATGAGCCGGTACGTGCCGCCGAAGGGCACGGCCGGTTTGGCGCGGTCGGCGGTCAGCGGCATGAGCCGCTTGCCCTCCCCGCCGGCGAGGACGATCGCGAGGACCTTCGGAGCAGCCACCCTCCGCACCATAGGGCCGCGGGGCCCCGCGCACACGCGGCGCGCGCGATCTCCCCGGCCCGGGCGCGGCGGCGCGTCGGCGGTACGGTGACCGCCCCACCGGCGGGACGCGCGACAGGAGCCACCATGCGGATCGACCTGATGACGAAGGAGTACCCGCCGGAGGTGTACGGCGGGGCCGGGGTGCACGTGGCCGAGCTCGTGCGCGCCCTGCGCGCCAGCGCGGCCGCCCCCGACGTGCGGGTGCGCTGCTTCGGCGCCCCCCGGGACGAGGCCGGCGTCACCGCCTACGCCGAGCCGGCGGAGCTGGCCGGCGCCAACGCGGCGCTGCGCACCCTGGGCGCGGACCTGCCGATGGCCTCCGACGCCGCCGGCGCGGACCTGGTGCACTCGCACACCTGGTACGCCAACACCGCTGGGCACCTGGCCTCCCTGCTGCACGGCGTGCCGCACGTGGTCACCGCGCACAGCCTGGAGCCGCTGCGGCCGTGGAAGGCCGAGCAGCTCGGTGGCGGGTACGCGCTGTCCAGCTGGGCCGAGCGCACCGCCTACGAGGCCGCCGCGGCCGTCGTGGCCGTCAGCGCCGGCATGCGCGCGGACATCCTGCGCAGCTACCCGGCGCTGGACCCCGGCCGCGTGCACGTCGTCCACAACGGCATCGACGCCGAGGAGTGGACGCCCGTGGCCGGCCGCGACCTCGTGCGCGCCAACGGCGTGGACCCGGACCGGCCCAGCGTCGTCTTCGTCGGGCGCATCACCCGCCAGAAGGGCCTGCCGCACCTGCTGCGCGCCGCGGCCCAGCTGCCGCCGGAGGTGCAGCTGGTGCTGTGCGCCGGCGCCCCCGACACCCCGGAGATCGCCGCGGAGGTCGCCGGGCTGGTCGCCGACCTGCGCGCCACCCGCAGCGGCGTCGTGCACCTGGACCGGCACCTGTCGCGCGCGGAGCTGCTGGAGCACCTGTCGCAGGCCACCGTCTTCGTCTGCCCCTCGGTGTACGAGCCGCTGGGCATCGTCAACCTCGAGGCCATGGCCTGCGGGGCGGCCGTCGTGGGCACCGCCACGGGCGGCATCCCCGAGGTCGTCGAGGACGGCGTCACCGGCTGGCTGGTGCCCATCGAGCAGGTCGAGGACGGCACCGGCGCGCCCGTGGACCCCGACCGGTTCGTCGCCGACCTGGCCGCGGCGCTGACCGAGGCCGTCGCCGACCCCGACCGCGCCCGCGAGCGCGGCGCCGCGGGCCGCCGCCGGGCCGTGGAGCGCTTCGCGTGGACGGCGATCGCCGAGCGCACCCTCGACGTCTACCGCTCGGTGCTGCCCGGCTGAGGCCGCCCGGGGGCCGTGGGCGGGGGATGGTCACCGGGCGGGGTCGGCGGGCGGGTGACAGCATCGCGACGTGCCCAGGATCACCGCGGTCGAGCCCGTCCTCCCGCCGCACACCTACCCGCAGGAGCGGATCACCGACGCCCTGGCGCCCCTCCTGGCGCGCGAGGAGGGCGCCGAGCGGCTGATGCGCCGCCTGCACGCCGCCAGCGGCGTCGAGCAGCGGTCGCTGGCGCTGCCCCTGGAGCGCTACGCCGAGCCGCGCTCCTTCGACACCAGCAACGGCCTGTTCGCCGAGCTGGCCCTGGACCTCGCCGAGCGGGCGCTGAAGGGCGCCCTGGCGCGCGCCGGCCTGCACCCGACCGACGTGGACTTCCTGCTCTTCACCACCGTCACGGGCGTGACCGCCCCCTCGGTGGACGCCCTGCTCGTCCAGCGCGCCGGCCTGCGCCCCGACGTCACCCGGCTGCCCTCCTTCGGGCTGGGCTGCGTGGCCGGGGCCGCGGGACTGGCCCGCGTGCACGACCACCTCGTCGGCCACCCCGACCAGGTGGGCGTGCTGCTGTCGGTGGAGCTGTGCTCGCTGACGCTGCAGCACGACGACCCCTCCACCGCCAACCTCGTCGCCAGCGGCCTGTTCGGCGACGGGGCGGCCGCGGTCGTCGTCCTGGGCGACGAGCGCGCCCGCGCGCACCGACCGCCGCCCGGCGCCCCGGAGGACCCCGTCGGGCTGGACGTGCTGACCACCCGCAGCCGCGTGCACCCGGACTCGGCGGATGCCCTGGGCTGGCACGTGGGCAGCACCGGCTTCCGCATCGTGCTGTCGGCCGACCTGCCGCGCCTGGTGGCCGGCGCCCTGCCCGCCGACGTGCACGCCCTGCTCGGCGGGCACGGGCTCGCGGTGGGCGACGTGGCGCACTGGCTCGTCCACGCCGGCGGGCCGAAGGTGCTCGACGGCGTGGCCGGCTGCCTGGGCCTGGCCGGGGAGGACCTGGAGCGCTCGCGCCGGGCGCTGGCGGAGACGGGCAACCTGTCCAGCTCCTCGGTGCTGCACCAGCTCGCCGACCTGCTGGAGACCGGCCCGCGCGGGGACACCGTCCTGCTGGCCGTGGGTCCCGGCGTGAGCACCGAGGTGCTCCTGCTGCGCCCGGCCGCGCAGCGGGCCGCGCTCGCGCCGCGCGGGAGCGTGGGGGAGGCGGCGTGACCTCGGTCCTGTGGTTCACCGCCCTGGTCGTGGCCACCGGCCTGGAGCGGCTGGCCGAGCTGGTCGTGTCCACCCGCAACGCCCGCTGGTCCTCCGCCCGCGGCGGCGTGGAGAGCGGGCGCGGGCACTTCGGGCCGATGGTCGTCCTGCACACCGGCCTGCTGGTGGCGTGCGTGGCCGAGGTCGTCCTGCTGGACCGCCCCTTCCTGCCGTGGCTGGGGTGGAGCGCCCTGGTGCTGGCGCTGGCCAGCCAGGGGCTGCGCTGGTGGTGCATCACGGCGCTGGGGCCGCGCTGGAACACGCGCGTCATCGTCGTGCCGGGCCTGGCGCCGGTCACCCGCGGGCCGTACCGCCTGCCGTGGCTGCGCCACCCCAACTACGTGGCCGTCGTCGTGGAGGGCGTGGCGCTGCCGCTGGTGCACACCGCGTGGCTGACCGCGCTGGTCTTCAGCGTCCTCAACGCGGTGCTGCTGCTGGGCTTCCGGCTGCCGGCCGAGGAGCGGGCCCTGGCCACCCTGCCGCCGGCGCGCGCCGAGGTCCGCTGAGCACCGCTGGGCCCGGCGGCACCTCAGCCGCGGACGGGCTCGGTGTGCGCGTTGACGGCCGCGGTCACCGCGCGCCGGGCCACCGCGCCCACCTCGCGCAGGGCCCGCGCCCGCGACGCCGCCTCGTGGCTGGTGATCGCCGCGCCGTCGTCCTCGCTGGCCAGCTCGACGATCGCCAGCACCCGCGCGGCCGTCTGCAGCACCCGCGCGGCCCGCGGCGGCAGCCCCGGCGGCACCGCGTCGGGCGCCAGCGCGCCGTCGCGCACGGCGGCGATGCGGTCGGCGGCGTCCTCGCGCCAGCGGGCCACGTCCAGCGAGGCCAGGGCCTGCGTGGCCGTGCCCAGCGCGAGGCGCAGCTCGCGCTCGGAGTCGGCCACGCTGGAGGACTCCGGCGCCCGGCGCGGCGCGGCCGCCAGCACCGACCACGTCACGTGCGCGCCCGGCTCCCACACCGACCCGAACTCGGCGACCTCCGGCAGCAGCGCCCACCGCTGCGCGCTGCCCGCGACCTCCGCCACGACGCACTCGCCGGCCTCCAGCGCGGCGACGTTCACCGGCGGCGGGCCGGGCAGGCCCCGCGGGTCGCCCGGCACCGGCAGCACCACGAGCAGCTGCGCGCCCGGGCACTCGGCCAGAGCGGCCAGCAGCAGCGCCAGGTCGCCGTCGCGGGCCGCGGGCAGCCCCGGCAGGTCGGGCGCGGTGGCGTCCCAGCGCACCGCGTGCGGCTCGTCGTCGCGCACGACGGCGGTCACCGCGGCCTGCAGGCCGGCGGTCCCGGCGAGCACCCCGGTGCCCCAGGCGGCCAGGCGCGCGGAGCGTGGCAGGTCCAGCACGCGCAGGAGCCTACGACCGCCGCCGGCCCGCTCGGCGCGGGTGGGCGCGGACCGGCGCGGGCCGCTGGCTAGGGTCGCGGCCATGAGCGACGTGCTGGACCTGCAGGCCGTGACCGTCCGCCGCAGCGGGAACGTCCTGCTCGACGCCGTCGACCTGCAGGTGGCCGACGGTGAGCGCTGGGTCGTCCTCGGCCCCAACGGCGCCGGCAAGTCCACCCTGCTGTCCGTGGCCGCCGGCCGGCTGTTCCCCACCAGCGGCACGGCCGCCGTGCTGGGGGAGGTCCTGGGCCGCGTCGACGTCTTCGAGCTGCGCCCGCGCATCGGCCTGGCCAGCACCGACCTGGCGCGCGCCGTGCCCGGCGGCGAGCGGGTGCGCGACGTCGTGGTCACCGCCGCCTACGGCGTCACCGGCCGCTGGCAGGAGGCCTACGACCCCGGTGACGAGGAGCGCGCCGCCGACCTGCTCGGGCTGCTGGGCGTCGGCCACCTCGCGGACCGGCGCTTCGGCACCCTGTCCGACGGCGAGCGCAAGCGCGTGCAGATCGCCCGCGCCCTCATGACCGACCCCGAGCTGCTGCTGCTCGACGAGCCCGCCGGCGGCCTCGACCTCGGCGGCCGCGAGGACCTGCTGCGGCGCCTGACGGGGCTGGCCGCCGACCCGGCCGCCCCGGCGTCGGTGATGGTCACCCACCACGTGGAGGAGGTCCCCGTCGGCACCACGCACGCGCTGCTGCTGCGCGCCGGCCGGGTCGTCGCCGCCGGCCCGCTGGGGGACGTCCTCACCGCCGACCGGCTGGGCGAGACGTTCGGGCTGGCGCTGCGCCTGGAGCGCCGCGACGGCCGCTTCAGCGCCCGCGCCGCCTGATCCCCCGGGCCCGGCGCCGGGGGTCAGCGCCGGGGGGGTCAGCGCTGCGGGTTCACGGCCACAGCCGCGTCTGCCGGTGGCCGCCGCTCTCGTCACGGTCGTAGCGCAGCCGCAGGTGCTGGCCGTCGCCGGAGGCCTGCCAGAACTCCAGCCGGCTGGCGTCCACGCCCCACAGCCGCCACGTGGGGGCCACCACGTGCGGTTCCACCCGCAGCAGGTCGGTGGCGTCGCCCAGCTCGTCGGCCAGCTCCCCCTCGTGGCGCAGCGCCTCGCTCTGGCGGGCCACCAGCGCGTCGGCGCGCACCTGTGCGGGCCGGCCGAGGAAGTCCGCGGCCGTGCGCTCGGGGTCGGCCAGGCGCACCCCGCCGCGCACCCGCACCTGCCGGCCGCGCTGGGGCCAGTGGAAGACCAGCGCCGCCACCGGCACCCGGTCCAGCTGCCGGCCCTTGGGGCTGACCGCCGAGGAGGCCACCCACAGCGCGGACTCGTCGACGTCGCGCAGCACCACCACCCGCGCGTCCGGGCGCCCCGCGGGGTCCACGGTCGCCAGCGTCAGCGCGTGCGGGTCGGGCACGCCCGCGGCCACCGCGTCGCCCAGCCACGCCAGGAACAGCTCCAGCGGGTCGGCCGGGGCGTCCTCGGGGTCGAAGGGCGGCGGGTCCGCGCGCAGCAGCGGCAGGCCCTCGAGCCAGTCGCGCACCGAGCCTCCCGGCCCGTCCACCCCGGGCGCGGGCGGGTGCGGCTGCGGGCGCGAGGTCGTGCTGGACACGAGGCGACGGTACTGCCGCCCCGCGGCCCCCGCCGACCGCCGCGACCCCGGGGCGTGTCAGGGGCCGACGTCCCACAGCGCCCGGTAGAAGGTCGTGCGCGCCGCGCGCGCCGGGTCGGCCGGGTCGACGCCGTAGGAGGTCAGCAGCAGGTCCTCCCAGCCGGGGCCGTAGTTCCACGTCGTCGCCAGGGTCGCCACCGCCAGGTCGGCCCAGCGGTCGGCCACGCCCAGCGCGCCGAGGTCCACGTGCCCGGCGACCAGGGCGCCGCCCCTGCCGTCGTCGCGCAGCAGCGTGTTCGGCGAGCAGGCGTCGCCGTGGCAGACGACCAGCCGGTCCACCGGCGGCTGCGGGGGCAGGCGGGTCACGTCGCCCACCGCGGCGATCCGCCGGCGCGCCACCGACCAGTCGAAGGGGCAGGAGGCCACCGGCAGCGCCTCGTGCAGCGCCCGCAGCCCCCGCCCCAGCGCCGCCACGGCCGCCGCCGGGCGCGCCCGCCAGCGCGGCGCCACGGCGCTCTCGCCGTCCAGGGCCTGCGTCACCAGCCACGCCTCCCCGGCGGCGGTGCGGCCGGCGTCCAGCACGCGCGGCACCGGTGTCCAGCGCACCACCCACGCCAGCTTGCGCGCCTCCGCACGCAGGTCCAGCGGCGCCCCGGGCGGGGCGTGCTTGACGTAGCGCGCGGGCGCGCCGCCCGTCGCGGCCACGCGGAACGTCGTCCCGCCCACCTCGTTGCGCCACACCGGCTCCACCGCCGCCCCGCCGGCCAGGCGGCGCACCACGGCGGGCACGGCCAGCCCCTCCACGCGCAGGCCCGCCACGTCGAGGGGACCCGCAGCGCCGGGCGGGCCCGGTGCCGGTGCGCCGTCGTCGGTCACCGGGCGAGGCTAGACCGCCCGCCGGTCAGCCCGCGGAGCCCGTCGAGCCCGCGGCGTCCAGCTCGTCGGCCAGACGCTGCACCATGTCCACGTACCACTCGGCGCGGTTGTAGCGGTACAGCGCGCGCCGCTCCCCGTCGCGGCCCCGGCCGCCGCCGTTGGCGCACAGGTAGTTCGCGGCCGAGCGCACCGCGTCCGCCGGCGACCACACGTCCGCGGTCCCGTCCCCGTCGCCGTCCACGCCGTAGGCGGCGAACGTCGCCGGCATGAACTGCATCGGGCCCTCCGCCCCGGCGGAGGAGGGACCGTTGTTCCGCCCGTGCCCGCTCTCCACCTGCCCGACCGCGGTCAGCAGCGCCACCCGCATCCCCGGGCAGGTCGCCGCACCCGCGGCGTACAGCGCGCCCCAGTCCGCCGGGGCGGGCCGGGCGTGCACGGCGGCCGCCCCGGCGCTGGCCCGGGCCGCCAGTTCCGCCGCCGCGGCCCGCGCCCGCTCCAGCTCCCGGGCGGCGTCCTCGGCGGCCTGCAGGCGGCCCGCCTCCTCGTCGAGCGCGGCGACCCGCTCCTGGGCGCGCGCCAGGGCGTCGGCCATCCGCACCGACTGCTCGGCGACGTCCCGCAGGCCCGCCACGGCGGCCAGCGCGTCGGCGTCGGCCTCGTCGGCGGCGGCGCCGCCGGTGACCGCGACCCGCTCGGCGGCCCGCTGCTCGCGCACGCCGCGCCGGCCGGCGGCCTGCACCGCGAGGTCGCGCCCGCGCACGGCGGCGACGGGGTCGCCGCCCTCGGCCAGCGAGCGCAGCGCCGTCCAGGCGCGCGAGCGCGTCACCGGGGTGCCCCCGGCCATGTAGAGGGAGCGGACGCGGCGGGTCGCGGCCCCGGCGGCCTCGTCGGCCTCGGCGGCGGCGCGGGAGGCGGCGACCTCGGCGCGGATCCCCGCCGAGACGGCGTCGGTGACGGCCCGGCGCTGGCGCTCCAGCGCCGCGCGCACGTCCTCCACCCGGGCGGTGGCCTCGCGCGCGGCGTCCCGGGCGCGCCCGGCCTCCGCGCGCGCCTGCGCCGCCGTCCGGGCGCCGCTCGACGAGCCGGAGGAGCCGGAGGAGCCCGCGGCGGGGGAGGCGGCCGCCGGAGCGCACAGGACGGCGGCGCCGGTCAGGACGGCGGCCACCGCGGTCAGCGCCCTCGCGGGCGCGCTGCTCCTCCGGGACGTCCGGCGACGGGTGGCGGCCACGCCGGGGCATCGACGCCCGCGGCGCCTGCCTTGAGCCCGCCGAGAAGTCCGGCGCCACCCGCCCGGCGGGTCGATGTCACGCAACGTACTTGTCTGGCTGCACAGGCGGACGTCGGCGCACTATGCTCGCGGACCGTCGGGACGGCCGACGGTGCACCGCACCACCCTCGGCAGCACGACCGCACCACCACGACCCGCGGCGTCGCGGGCCCGTGCGCACCCGCTGCGGCGGGACCGGGCCCGTCGCCCGGCACCGCAGCAGCAGGAGGAGCCCGCCCGTGAGCGACCCCCGGCTCCGTCACCGGCGCGCACCCGCGCCGCCGGTGGAGCGCGCCGCCGGGGAGCTCGTCGCCGGGACCACCGGGCCGGCACCACCGACCGGCACCGCCGACGCGGCCGGCTGGTCGGAGCGGCTGGACGCCCTGCTCGCCGCGCCGGAGTCGCTGCGGCTGGTGCTGCACCCCCTCGTCGACCTCGCCGCCGCGCGGGTGGCCGGCCACGAGGTGCTCTCCCGCGTCGACCTGCCCGCCCCGGCCCGGTCCGGCGCCCCGGCGCACGAGGCGCCCGCCCCGGCCGGCCCCGAGCGGTGGTTCGACGCCGCGCGTGCGCTGGGCCGCGCGGCCGAGCTGGACGCGCTGGTCCTGCGCCGCGCGGTGGGCCTGCGGGCCCGCACCCCCCACGGGCAGTTCCTCACCGTCAACGCCAGCCCCACCTCGCTGCTCGACGGCCGCGTCCTGGACGTCCTGCTCGGCGCCGGTGACCTGTCGGGCGTCGTGCTGGAGGTCACCGAGCACGCCGACTGCCAGCCGGAGGCGCTGCTGGAGCCGCTGCGCGCGCTGCGGGCCCGCGGGGCCGTCGTCGCGCTGGACGACGTGGGCACCGCCCACTCCGGGCTGCTGCGGATGGCCGTCCTGCGCCCGGAGGTCGTCAAGGTCGACCTGCAGCTGGTCCGCGGCCTGGAGGGCGACGTCGTGCGGCGCACCCTCGTGCAGCTGCTGGGCGAGTGCGCCGGGCGCCTGGACGCCTGGGTGGTCGCCGAGGGCGTGGAGACCCCGGCCGAGCTGGACGTGCTGCGCGGCATGGGCGTGCCGCTGGTCCAGGGGCACCTGCTGGCCCGCCCGGAGCCGCGCTTCCAGTCCCTGTCGCCGCGGGCGCTGGAGCACCTGCGCCGCGGCACCGGGCGCGGCGGGCCCGCCGGTCCCGAGGGCCGCCGGGCCGGGGACCTGGCGCGGCGCACCAAGACGAGCCGCTCGCTGCCGGAGGCCGCCGGGGTGGCGGGCACCGAGCGCACCACCGTGGTGGTCGTGGACGTGCGCGACGTGCCCGTGGCGCTCGTGGTGCCCGACGAGCGCGACCCCTCGGGGGTGCGCTCGGTCCCCGTGGACGTGACGTTCGCGCCGGAGGACACTGTCCACGACGTCGCCGTGCGCGCCGTCGCCCGCGCCGCCGGGGCCCGCTTCGACCCGCTGGTGTGCACCGACGCCACCGGCCGGTTCGTCGGGGTCGTGGGCGTGGAGGACGTCGTGCTCGACCTGGCGTCGGGGAGCCGCTCCAGCACCGGGGCGGCCGGCCGCAGCGCCGCCCGGTGGCAGCCGGGCGCCGTTGCCCGAGCGCGAGGAGGTGCACCGTGAAGGCGTTCCGCTGCGGGGACGTGCTGCCCGGGTGCCACGAGGAGTTCGTCGGCGCCGACCGCGACAGCGTCCTGGCCCAGGTGGCTCGCCACGCCCGCGAGGTCCACGGCCTGGACGCCGTGCCGCCGGCGGTGGTGGCGCAGGTCGACGCGCAGCTGCGCGACGTCGGCCCCGCGCCCGGCGCCTGAGCGGTCGGGCCGGCCGGCCCGCCGGCCTCAGCCGGCCAGGTGCGCGGGGAAGCCGCCCGTGGCCACCGGGCCCCAGCGCTGCGGGGTGATGCGCAGCAGGCACTTGCCCTGCGCCCGCATCGCCTCGCGGTACTCGTCCCAGTCCGGGTGCTCGCCGGAGATGGACCGGAAGTACTCCACCAGCGGCTCCAGCGCCTCCGGCAGGTCCAGCACCTCCGCCGTGCCGTCCACCTGCACCCACGCGTCGCCGAAGTCGTCGGACAGCGTGAGCAGGCTCACGCGCGGGTCGCGGCGCGCGTTGACCACCTTCGCGCGCGCGGGGTAGGTGGAGACGACGACGCGGCCGGCGGCGTCGACGCCCGCGGTGACGGGCGACAGCTGCGGCGAGCCGTCCGAGCGGTGCGTGAGGAGGACGACGTGGTGGCGGGGACGCAGGAACTCCAGCAGGCCCTCGCGGTCGACGCGGGTGGTGGTGGCGATGGTCCGGGGCACGGACGGGCACGCTACCGGTGCGCGGCGCGCGCGTGAGCGGCGCCGACGCGCGCCGGGTGGGCGTGGAGGAGGAGTTCCTCCTCGTCGACCCGGCCACCGGCGAGGCCCGCCCCAGCGCCCCCGAGCTCGTGGCCGCCGCGCCCGGCGCGCTGGAGCCGGAGCTGCAGCGCGAGCAGGTGGAGACCGGCAGCGCCCCGCACCGCGACGCGGACGCGCTGCTGGCCGACCTGCGCGCCCGTCGCCGGCGCGCGGCCGACGCCGCCGCGCGCGCCGGTGCGCAGCTGGTCGCCCTGGGCACCCACCCGGAGCACGTACGGCCGCGGGTGGCGCCGGGGGAGCGCTACGAGCGGATCGTGGAGCGCTTCGGCGCCCTGGCCGCCGAGCAGCTGACCTGCGGCTGCCACGTCCACGTGGAGGTCGGCGACCGCGAGGAGGGCGTGGCCGTCCTGGACCGGATCGGCCCCTGGCTGCCGGTGCTGCTGGCGCTGAGCGCCAACTCGCCGTACTGGCGCGGGCAGGACACCGGCTACGCCAGCTGGCGCTCGCAGGTGTGGGGCCGCTGGCCCAGCGCCGGGCCCGCCGGCCCCTTCCGCACCGCGGCCCACCACGACGAGCTGCGCGAGCGACTGCTGGCCACCGGCGTCCTGCTGGACGAGGGGATGGTCTACGCCGACGCCCGCCTGTCGGCCGTGCACCCGACGGTGGAGGTGCGGGTGGCCGACGTGTGCCTGCGCGCGGAGGACGCCGCGCTGCTGGCCCGCCTGGTCCGCGCGCTGGTCGAGCGCGCCGCCGCCGACGCGCGCGCCGGCCTGCCCGCGCCCGAGGACCCGCCGCAGCTGCTGCGGCTGACCTCCTGGCGCGCGGCCCGCGACGGCGTGGACGGGCAGCTGGTCTCCCCGTCCGCCGGGCGCCCGGCCCCGGCCGCCGCCGTGGTGGCCGAGCTCGTGGAGCACGTGCGCGGCCCGCTGACCGCCG
Organism: Kineococcus haloalkalitolerans; assembly: GCF_050871905.1. Classification (NCBI taxonomy): domain Bacteria; kingdom Bacillati; phylum Actinomycetota; class Actinomycetes; order Kineosporiales; family Kineosporiaceae; genus Kineococcus; species Kineococcus haloalkalitolerans. Next base: position 50,301 of record NZ_JBJLSH010000023.1, on the reverse strand, counting down.
CCGGCGACCTGGACGCCGTCCGCGCCGGCACGGACGCCGTGCTGGCCCGCGGCACCGGCGCCCGCTGGCAGCGCGAGCGGGCCCGCGCGGCGGGGCTGCCGGCCCTGGTGCGCGAGGCGGCGACGGTCACCCTCGCCTGAGCCTCACCCCGAGGGTGAGCCCTGGGGATCGACCTGCACCTGAGGGTGAGGCGGGACCGGGCGCCGGACCCGCGCCCGCCCGGCGGGCGCCCGCCGAGCGCTGCGCGCACCCTGGTGCGGTGAGCGCACCCGCCCGCGAGTCCGTCTGGGACTACCCCCGCCCCCCGCGCCTGGAACCGGCCGCCCGCCGGGTGCGGGTGCTCGTCGACGGTGTCGTCCTGGCCGACGCCCCCGCCGGTTCCGGCCTGGCCCACCGGGTGCTGGAGACCTCCCACCCGCCGACGTACTACGTCGCCGCGCCGGCGCTGGACGGGCGGCTGCTGCGCCCGGCGGCCGGCAGCAGCTGGTGCGAGTGGAAGGGCCGCGCCTCCTACCTGGACGTCCTGGACGCCGACGGCGGCGTGGTCGCCGCCGGGGCCGCCTGGACCTACCCGGACCCCGTGCCCGCCTACCGCGAGCTGGCCGGGGCGGTCGCCGTGCCCGCCGGGTGCGCGCCCGGGCGCGTGGTGTGCCTGCTGGACGAGGAGGAGGTGCGCCCGCAGCCCGGCGGCTTCTACGGCGGGTGGGTCAGCGACGAGCTCGACGGCCCCTTCAAGGGCGGGCCCGGCACCGCCGGCTGGTGAGCGCCCGCCGGCGGGTGGCCGCCGCGGCATAGCCGTCGCGCGCGCGGTGTTGGCCCCGGCGTGAGCATGGAGAGCGTCGCGTGGTCGGCCGTGTGGCGCAGCAGCGTCCAGCAGCAGGGCCGGGCGTTCTCCCGCGACACCGTGCGCCGCGTGGTCGCCCTGGCCCGCGAGCGCTCGGCGCGCCTGGGCGTCTTCGTCGCCGGCAGCGTCCTGGCCGCCGTCCTGGCCGTCGCCACGCCCGTCCTGGCCGGGCGGGCCGTGGACGCCGTCACCGCCGGCGACGGCGACCTCGTCGTGCGCCTGGCGCTGCTCATCGCGGCGGTGGCGCTGGCCGAGGCCGCCCTCGGGCTGGGCGTGCGGTGGCTGTCGGCCACCCTGGGCGAGGACCTCATCCTCGACCTGCGCCGGCGCGTGTTCGACCACGTGCAGCGCATGCCCGTGGCCTTCTTCACCCGCACCCGCACCGGCGCCCTCGTCAGCCGCCTCAACAGCGACGTCCTGGGCGCCCAGCGCGCCTTCAGCGGCACCCTGTCCGGGATCGTCAGCAACGTCGTCGCGGTCGCCCTGACCGCCGCCGTCATGGTCGGCATCTCCTGGCAGGTCACCGCCCTGGCGCTGGTGCTGCTGCCGGTGTTCGTGCTGCCGGTGCGCCGCGTCGGCCGGCGCCTGGCGGGGCTCTCGCGCGACGCCGCGCAGCTGAACGCGGCGATGACCAACCAGAGCACCGAGCGCTTCTCCGCCCCCGGCGCGACCCTCGTGAAGCTGTTCGGGCGCCCGGAGGAGGAGTCGCGCGCCTTCGCCGCGGCCGCCCGCCGCGTGCGCGACATCGGCGTGCGCACCGCGATGCTGCAGACGGTGTTCGTCACGGCCCTGACGCTGGTGTCGGCGCTGGCCCTGGCGCTGGTCTACGGCGTGGGCGGGCTGGCCGCCGTGGCCGGGCGGCTGGACGCCGGCAGCATCGTCACCCTGGCCCTGCTGCTGACCCGCCTGTACGCGCCGCTGACGGCGCTGGCCAGCGCCCGCACCGACCTGTCCAGCGCGATGGTCAGCTTCGAGCGGGTCTTCGAGGTCCTCGACCTGGAGCCGGCCGTCAAGGAGCGCCCCGGCGCGGTGCCGGCCCCGGCCGGGCCGCTGTCGGTGGAGTTCGACGGCGTGAGCTTCGCCTACCCCTCCGCGACGGAGGTCTCCCTGGCGTCGCTGGAGGACGTCGCCGTCCTGGACCCGCGCGGCGGCGCGCCCGTCCTGCACGACGTGTCCTTCCGCGTGGAGCCGGGGCAGGTGGTCGCGCTCGTCGGCTCCTCCGGCGCGGGCAAGTCGACGCTGGCCTCCCTGGTGGCGCGCCTGTACGACGTCGGTGCGGGGGCCGTGCGGCTGGGCGGGGTGGACGTGCGCGACCTGACCGCGGAGTCGGTCCGGCGCAGCGTCGGCGTCGTCACCCAGGACGGGCACCTGTTCCACGAGTCGCTGCGCGCCAACCTGCGCCTGGCCGCCCCGGACGCGACCGACGCCGAGGTCCTCGAGGCGCTGCACCGCGCCCGCCTCGGCGACCTGGTCGCTGCCCTGCCCGACGGCCTGGACACCGTCGTCGGCGAGCGCGGCTACCGCTTCTCCGGCGGGGAGCGCCAGCGGCTGACCATCGCCCGGTTGCTGCTGGCCCACCCGCGCGTCGTCGTCCTCGACGAGGCGACGGCCTCGCTGGACTCCGACTCCGAGGCGCGCGTGCAGGAGGCGCTGGACGAGGCGCTGGAGGGCCGCACGGCCATCGTCATCGCCCACCGGCTGTCCACGGTCCGCGGCGCCGACCAGATCCTCGTCGTCGAGGGCGGGCGGATCGTCGAGCGCGGCACCCACGCCGAGCTGCTGGCGCTGAGCGGGCGCTACGCCGAGCTGCACGCCACCCAGTTCGCCACCGCCTGACGCGCAGTGTCGGGAGCTCACTGCGTGTCCCCCCAGGGTGCTTGGATGCTGCACCACTGAGGCGTCGCGGCCCGCGAGCGCCGGTCGACTCCTGGAGCGTCGCGTGTCCTACCCCAGCCCACCCGCTCCACTCACGCCCCCGGCTCACCGACGGGGGGCGGGACTCGCGGTGGCATCCATGGTCCTGGGCATCCTGGCGGTCCTCGGGTGCCTGGTGCCTGTGCTCAACGTCGGCAGCATCGTCTTGGCGCTGGTGGGGCTCGCCCTCGGCATCGCTTCCCTGGCGCGTCGTGGAGCAGGTCGGGGGATGGCCGTCACCGGTGTCGTGCTCGCACCCGTGGCCATCGTCGGCGCGGTCCTCGTCAACGTCCTCGTCGGGGCAGCCGTCCAGTCCGTCGACCAGGCCGTGACCGAGGTCGAGCGCGGCTACACCGAGGTGGAGCCCGAGGCAGCCGCCGAAGCTGATGCTCAAGCGCTCGCTGTCGGCGCCACGGCGGAGGTGGGGGACTACGTGGTGACCGTGACCGCGGTGGACCCCGCCGCGGACGACGTGATCGCCGAGGCCAACGAGTTCAACGACCTGCCCGAGGGCCGGTACGTGCTCGTCGACGTGACAGCTACCTACGAGGGAACGGCTGAAGAGGCCAACCCCTGGATCGACCTCGTCGCTGAGTTCCAGGGCACCGATGCCCGCAACTACAGCCGCTGCTCCGCTGTCGTCCCGCGCAGTGCCTTCGACCAGCCGGGACTGCGCACCGGAGGTAGAGCGGAGTACCAGGTCTGCTTCGACGTGCCCGTCGAGGCGATCGCGGGAGGCGTCGTGACGATCGAGCAGTTCGGCGATTTCCGCGACGATCGAGTCGCCTGGGCGCTTGGCTGACGCCTGAAGCGGTCGTCGCGGACCAGAGGGGCGCGGCTGCCGGCCGGAGCGCTCCCGGTCGTCCGTCAGGCGGTGCGGGCCACGCGGATGATCCGCCGGCGCAGCCACACCTTGCGGGCGCCGCCCAGGTACAGGCGCACGCGCGCCAGCTCCCAGCGGCCGTACTCGGCCTCCTCGGTGAGCAGGCGGCGCGCGTCGGCCCGGGAGGTCTCGCGGGGGATGGTGAGGACCCGGTACTCGTACTGCTCGTCGGCGGCGCGGTCGCGGGTGCGCGTGGTGTGAGGAGCCATCGCTGCCATTGTGCGCCTGCTCCGCTACGGTCGTGGTCATGACGACGGATCCGCGTGCCGCGCTCGCGCGACTGGTCTCCGCCCTCGAGCGGCACCTCGAGGTGGCCTCCAGCCGTCGCAGCGAGGCGGACCCGGCCGTCGCCGGTGCCTACCAGCAGCTGGCCGAGGCGTTCGAGGTCTACGACGACGCCCTGTACTCCGCCTACGACGAGGTCACGCCCTTCGTCCTCTACGACGACGTGGAGGACGAGCGCGAGGACGACGAGGACGACGAGGACGAGGACGAGGACCTCGACGACGAGGACGACGACTCCGACGACGACGACGACTCCGACGACGACTCCGACGACGACTCCGACGACGACTCCGACGACGACGACGACGACTCCGACGACGAGGACGAGGACGACGACGAGCTCGAGGACGACCTCGACGAGGACGCCGACGAGCGGACCGGCGGGACGCCCCGGCGCTGACGCCGTCCGCGCGGACGGCGTGCGCGCGAGCGGCGCGTGAACATCCGGTGATCGTGCGCCGGGGCTGCCGTGCGCTCGTCCCGTCGGCACCCGGCCGGGTGACACCCACCCGTTAGGGTCCCGAGCGTGTTCACCGATCGCTCCCGGCCGACGACCCTGCGCATCGACGCGGGGGGTGCCCGCGCGTGCTGACGGACACCGCCGCCGGGACCGTGACGGGTGTCATGTCCTGGTGGGAGGCCGTCGTCCTGGGTCTGGTCCAGGGGCTGACGGAGTTCATCCCGGTCTCCTCCAGCGGGCACCTGGCGGTCGTCGGCACCCTCGTCGGGGCGCAGGACCCCGGCGCGGGTTTCACGGCCATCACCCAGCTGGGCACCGAGCTGGCCGTCCTCATCTACTTCCGCAAGGACATCGGCCGGATCATCACCCGCTGGTGCCAGGCGCTGGCCGGGCGGGTCCCGCGCGACGACCCGGACGCGCGGATGGGCTGGCTGGTCATCCTCGGCAGCGTGCCGATCGTCGTGCTCGGCCTGCTGTTCCAGGACCAGATCGAGAACACGCTGCGCGGGTTCGTCGTCATCGGCACGACGCTGTGGGTGTTCGCGCTGCTGCTGGGCCTGGCCGACCGCTTCGGCAAGCACGAGCGCACGCTGGACCGGCTGACCTGGAAGCACGGCCTGCTCTTCGGCCTGGCCCAGGCCGCCGCCCTCGTCCCGGGCGTGTCCCGCTCGGGCGGCACCATCACGATGGGCCTGCTGCTGGGGTACACCCGCGAGGCGGCCGCCCGGTACTCCTTCCTGCTGGCCGTGCCGGCGGTCGTGGGCTCCGGCTTCTTCCAGCTGTTCGACGAGCTGCGCGGCGGGGCCGTCGTGCCGTGGGGGGCCACGGCCCTGGCCACGGTCGTCGCGTTCTTCGTGGGCTACGCCGTCATCGCCTGGCTCATGCGGTTCATCACCACGCACAGCTACACCGTCTTCGTCGTCTACCGGGTCGTGGCGGCGCTGGCGGTGTACGCGCTGGTGCTGTGGGGGCTGCTGCCGGCCTTCAACGACGGCTACCCCGGCTGAGCCGCCCAGGGCGCCGGCGCTGCGCCGGCGCCCCGGCGTCTCAGATCCACCCGGAGCGCTTGAACGCCCGGTACAGCACCAGGCAGGCCCCGGCCATCAGCGCCAGCGCCATCGGGTAGCCGAAGCTCCAGTGCAGCTCCGGCATCCGCTCGAAGTTCATCCCGTACACGCCGGCGACCAGGGTGGGCACCGCGAACATCGCCGCCCACGCGGAGATCCTGCGCGCGTCGTCGTTCTGCTGCACCGACACCCGCGCCAGGTGGGCGTTGAGGACGTCGGTCAGCAGCCGCTCGTGGCCCTCCACCTGCTCCACGGTGCGCTGCAGCACGTCCAGCACGTCGCGCAGCACGAACTGCGACTGGTCCGACAGGTCCGACCAGTCCCGCCCGTCGCGCTCGACGAGCGCGCGCAGCGGCACCAGCAGCGGCGCGGCGGCCCGCCGCACCTCCAGCACCTCCCGCTTGAGGGAGTAGATGCGCTGCGCGTCGCTCGCGTCGCTGGAGCGGGTGGGGGAGAAGACCTGCTCCTCCACCTCCTCCACGTCGCGCTCCAGCTCCAGCGAGGTGCGCGCGTAGTCGTCCACCAGCTCCGACATCAGCGCGTGCAGCACCGCCCGCGGCCCGCGGGCCAGCCGCTGCGCGTCCGCCTCCAGCTCCGCGCGCACCGCCGGCACCGGCCCCGGGCGGGTGCGCTCACCCGGGCGCACCCCCTGGCGCGGCTCCTGCCCGCCGACGGTGAGGACGAACCCCTCGCCGACCACGACGAGCAGCTCGGAGGTCTCCACCGCGCTGCGGTCCTCGAAGTAGGCCAGCTCCTTGAGGACCACGAACGTCGTGTCGCCGTAGCGCTCGACCTTGGGCCGCTGGTGGCCCTCCACGGTGTCCTCCACCAGCAGCGGGTGCAGCTGCAGGCGCTCGCCGAGGTCCTGCACGTCGGCGGCCGCGGCCTCGCGCAGCGCGATCCAGGTGAAGTCCCCGGGGCCATCGCCCCCGGCGCGCACGCGCTCCACGGCGGCGGGCACCCCCGCGGGCACCGCGACGCCCCCGTCCGGGGTGCCGCTGGGGGCGTGCCCGGCGGTGTCCGCGGGCCCGTCGGGGCGGCCCTCCCGGTAGCTGACGACGTCGGCGATCACGCGGGACATCGTGCCCCCCGCGCCCGGACCCGTCGCGCCGGAGGGCACCCGGGCGCGCCCAGCGCCTACGCTCGCCCCGTGCCGACAGTGCTCCTCGTCCGCCACGGCCGCAGCACGGCCAACACCTCCGGCGTCCTGGCGGGTTGGACACCCGGCGTGCAGCTCGACGAGACCGGTGAGCGGCAGGCCGCGGACCTGGGCGCCCGGATGGCGCCGGTCGCGCTGTCCCGCCTCGTCGTCTCCCCGCTGGAGCGCTGCCGGCAGACCGCCGAGGCCCTGCGCGCCGTCGACGGTCCCACCGGGGCGCGCCCCGACCCCCTCGTGGACGAGCGCGTCGGCGAGGCGCGCTACGGCGACTGGACCGGCCGGCCGCTGACGGCGCTGGCCAAGGAGCCCGCCTGGCGCACCGTGCAGGCCCACCCCTCGGCGGCCGTCTTCCCCGGACCCGGCGGGGAGTCGATGGCCGCGATGGCCCACCGGGTCGTGGCGGCCGTGCGCGAGCACGACGCGCAGGTGGCCGCCGAGCACGGCGACGACGCCGTGTGGGCGGCCGTCACCCACGGCGACCTCATCAAGGCCGTCCTGGCCGATGCGCTGGGCATGCACCTGGACCTCTTCCAGCGCCTGAGCGCCGACCCGTGCTCCGTCTCGGCGGTGCGCTACACGCCGCTGCGCCCGTTCGTGCTGCGCGTCAACGACACCGGCGGGGACCTGTCCGCCTTCGCCCCGCCCGCGCGCAAGCGCCGCCGCCGACGCCCGGCCTCCTCCGACGCCGTCGTGGGCGGCGGGACCGGCGCGTGAGGGCGCGCCGGCACCGCGCGGGCGGCGCGGGTGGTGCAGCGGCCCGGCCCGCGACCTCGGCGTAGGGTCGGGACCATGCCGGTCTTCGACTACGACCCGCCCGAGCGCTTCGTGGCCGGGACCGTCGGTGAACCCGGGTCGCGCACGTTCTTCCTGCAGGCCCGCGGCGACGGACGGCTCACCTCGGTGGCCCTGGAGAAGACCCAGGTCGCCGCGCTGGCCGAGCGCGTGGGCGAGCTGCTCGACGAGATCGTGCGCCGCTCCGGCGGGCAGGCGCCCGTGCCCGCGGCCCCCACCACCGCCAGCCGCGACACCGCCCCCCTCGACGTGCCCATCGAGGAGGAGTTCCGCGTCGGCACCATGAGCCTGGCCTGGGACGGCGAGCGCGAGCTCGTCGTCATCGAGTGCTTCGAGGTCGACGAGGCCGAGACCGAGCAGGACCTGCCCGAGCCCGACCCGTCCCGGGGCGTGCTGCGCGTCAGCCTCGACGGCACCGCGGCGCGCGCCTTCGCCGCCCGCGCGCTGGCCCTCGTGGCCGCCGGCCGCCCGCCGTGCCCGTTCTGCGCCGGGCCGCTGGACCCCGGCGGGCACGTGTGCCCCCGCGCGAACGGCTACCGGCGCTGAGCCGGCGCGTCCCGCCGCCCGGCGTCTTCGCCGGGCTGGAGGAGCAGGAGGCGCTGGCGCGCCTGGCCGGCGGGGAGCTGGAGGTCCGCGGCCGCCTGGCCGACGCCTCCAACGCGACCCTGTACGCCGTCGTGCGCGAGGGCGGGGCCGGCGCGCAGGACGGGCGCGAGGTCGCGTGCGTCTACAAGCCGGTCGCGGGGGAGCGGCCGCTGTGGGACTTCCCCGACGACACCCTCGCCCGCCGCGAGGTCGCCTCCTACGCCGTCTCCGCCGCCACCGGGTGGGACGTCGTGCCGCCCACGGTGCTGCGCGACGGGCCGCTGGGCCCGGGCAGCGTGCAGCTGTGGCTGACCGACGAGTCCTCCCGCGCGCCGGGGGAGCGCGCGGCGGCGCCGGGGACCCCGGACGAGGACGCGGACCCCGACCTGCAGGACGCCGAGGACGCCGAGGACGCCGACGAGGTCGTCCTGCCTGACCCCGGCGCCGGGCTGGTCGACATCACCGCGCTGCGCACCGCGCGCGAGGGCTGGTTCACGGTGCTGCGCGCCGAGGACGGCCTGGGCCGCCCCGTCGCGCTCGTGCACGCCGACGACGAGCGGCTGCGCCGCGTGGCCGTGCTGGACGTCGTGCTCAACAACGCCGACCGCAAGGGCGGGCACGTCCTGCCCGGCTGGGGCGGCGCCGTCCACGGCGTCGACCACGGCCTGACCTTCCACGTCGAGCCCAAGCTGCGCACCGTGCTGTGGGGGTGGGCCGGGGACCGCCTGCGCCCGGACGAGCGCGAGGTCCTGGCGCGCCTGGCCGCCGAGCTGGACGGCGGCCGCCTCGGGGAGCTGCTGTCCGACCTGCTCACCGTCGAGGAGGCCGTCGCCACCCTCGAGCGCGTCGCGGCCCTCCTGGACGCCGACCGCCTGCCCCGCCCCCGCGGCTCCCGCACCATCCCCTGGCCGCCCTTCTGAGGGGCCGCGGGTAGGTTCCTCCCGTGCGTTCCTGGCCCGCCCCCGACCCCCACGACCTCCCGGGAGCCGGCCGACTGCCCGGTCGCGGCCTGCCCGTGCGCCTGCACGACACCGCCACCGGCGCCCTCGTCGCCGCCGGTCCGGCCACCCCGGGCCGGGCGAGCCTGTACGTCTGCGGGATCACCCCCTACGACGCCACCCACCTCGGTCACGCCAACACCTACGTCGCCTTCGACCTGCTGGGCCGCGCCTGGCGCGACGCCGGCCACGAGGTGCGCTACGTGCAGAACGTCACCGACGTGGACGACCCGCTGCTGGAGCGCGCCACCGCCACCGGTGTGGACTGGCGCGAACTGGCCGCCGAGCAGGTGCAGCTGTTCCGCGACGACATGGCCGCCCTGGCCGTCGTCCCGCCGCAGGAGTACCTGGGCGTCGTGGAGGCCGTCGACCTCGTCGCCGCGGCCGTGCGCGACCTGCTGGAGGCCGGCGCCGCCTACCGCGTGCCCGGCACCGGCGGCGGCCCCGACGGCGACGTGTACTTCCCCGTGGCCGCCGACCCCGCCTTCGGGCAGGTCTCCGGCCTGGACGCCGCCGCGATGCGCGCGCTGTCCGCCGAGCGCGGCGGCGACCCGGACCGCCCCGGCAAGCGCGACCCGCTGGACCCGCTGCTGTGGCGGGTGCAGCGGCCCGGCGAGCCGTCCTGGGACGCCGCCGGCCTGGGGGCCGGGCGCCCCGGCTGGCACGTGGAGTGCACCGCCATCGCCCTGGAGCACCTGGGGATGCCGGTGGACGTGCAGGGCGGCGGCAGCGACCTGGTCTTCCCCCACCACGAGATGGGCGCCTCCCACGCGCAGGTGCTGCGCCCGCACGCCGGGCCGTTCGCGCGCCTGTACGCGCACTCGGGGATGGTCGCCCTCGACGGGGAGAAGATGAGCAAGTCCCGCGGCAACCTCGTCCTCGTCTCGCGGCTGCGCGCCGCCGGCGAGGACCCGGCCGCGGTGCGCCTGGCGATCGTCTCGCAGCACTGGCGCGACGACTGGGAGTGGACCGACGCGCTCCTGGCGGACTCGCGCGAGCGGCTGGCGCGCTGGCGCGCGGCCGTGGCCCGCCCCGCCGGTCCCGACGGCGGGGCGGTCCTCGCGCGGGTGCGCGAGCGGCTGGCCGAGGACCTGGACGCCCCCGGCGCCGTGCGCGCCGTCGACGCCTGGGCCGACGCCGCGCTGGCCGGCGCCGGGGAGGACGCCGGCGCAGGGGACCTGGTGCGGCGCACCGTCACCGCCCTGCTCGGCGTCGCGGTCTGAGGCCCCCGCCCGCGGGGCTCAGCGCCGGGCGCGGGCCCGGGCCGCGGAGGCGGCCCGGAAGCGGCGGCGGGCCGCGCGGTGCGAGCGGGTGGCGCGGGCGTAGACCACCGAGCCGACGAGGAACGCGCCGCTGAGCACGAGCAGCGCCGCGCTGGGCCCGCTCACCAGCGGGATCCGCGCCCCGGCCAGGCCCGCGACGCCCACCCCGGCCATCACGAGCCCGAACACCACCGGCCAGGCGCTGCGCCAGCCGCCGCGCCCCACCTCGTCGATGCCCTGCCCGGCGCGCTCACCGGCGTAGCGCAGCGGCCGCCGCGCCCACGCGTACTGGCTGGCCAGCACGGCCAGCCCGGCGGCGATGAGCACGAACCCCGGCCCCGGCAGCACCAGCAGCGCCACCCCGGTCACGGCCAGCGCCGCCCCGACCACCGTCACCACGACGCGCCAGGCCACCGCCGTGGTGCCCGTCACGCCCGACCCCGACGACCGACCCCGGCCCACGGCCCACCTCCGCAGCGACGCCCCGCCCCGCGGGGCCCGACCCGATCCGACGCTGCACATCCTGCGCCCGACGGGCGCGCGCGCACCCCGGAGCGCCGGCGAGCGCCCCCGCCGCGCGTCAGCCGCGCCGGGGCGGGTCGTCGCGCCGGCGCAGGTAGCGCTCGAACTCGCGCGCGATGGCCTCACCGCTGGCCTCGGGCAGCTCGGCGGTGTCCTTGGCCTCCTCCAGCTGCTGCACGTACTCGGCGATCTCGGCGTCCTCGCCGGCCAGCTCGTCCACCCCGCGCTCCCACGCGCGCGCGTCCTCGGGCAGGTCACCCAGCGGCACGGAGATGTCCAGGACCTCCTCCACCCGGTGCAGCAGCGCCAGCGTCCCCTTCGGCGAGGGCGGCTGCCCCACGTAGTGCGGCACCGCCGCCCACAGCGACACCGACGGGATGCCCGCGCGCGCCACCGCGTCCTGCACGACCCCGACGATGCCCGTGGGCCCCTCGTAGCGGGACGGCTCCACGCCCAGGCTCTCCACCAGCTCGTCGTCGTCGCTGCTGCTGGTCACCGGCAGCGGCCGCGTGTGCGGCACATCGGCCAGCAGCGCGCCCAGCGTCAGCACCAGGCTGGCGCCGTTGTCGCGGGCGGCGCGCACCAGCTCCTGCGAGTAGGTGCGCCAGCGCATCGACGGCTCGATGCCGCGCACCAGCAGCACGTCGCGCGAGGCGTCCGGCAGCCGCGCGTACGACACCTTCGTCGTCGGCCACGTCAGCCGGCGGCGGCCGTCCTCGTCGTAGTCGACCATCGGCCGGTTCACCTGGAAGTCGTGGTACTCCTCCGGGTCCAGCTCCAGCAGGTCCTCGGCGCCCCAGACCTCGTGCAGGTGCGCCACCGCCTGGCTGGCGGCCTCCCCGGCGTCGTTCCAGCCCTCGAAGGCGGCCACGACGACGGGGTTGCGCAGGGGGGGACCCGGCACCGCGAACGGTGCGGGGCCGGCGGGCGTCTCAGGCACCGGGTCAGCCTAGACTCGGGCCCCGATGCCGACCGACACCACGCCCTCGCCCGTGCCCGGTCAGGACGGCGCCGCCCCGCCCGCCGCCGTCCTGTGGGACATGGACGGCACCCTCGTCGACACCGAGCCCAGCTGGATCGCCGCCGAGCGCGCTCTGGTGGGCGCGCACGGCGCCACGTGGACCCACGAGCAGGCCCTCGGCCTGGTCGGCAAGGCCCTGCCGGACTCCGGCGCGGTGCTGGCCGCGCACCTGCGCGAGAGCGTGGGCGTCGAGCGCGACCCGGCCGGCATCGTCGAGGAGCTGCTCGAGGCCGTCGTGGCCTCCGTGAGCTCGGCGGTGGTGTGGCGGCCCGGGGCGCTGGAGCTGCTGCGCGCGCTCGGCGACGCCGGGGTGCCGTGCGCGCTGGTGACGATGTCGTACCGCTCGCTGGCCGACGCGGTGGCCTCCCGGGTGCCCGGCGCCTTCGCGGTCGTCGTCGCCGGCGACGAGGTCGAGCGCGGCAAGCCGGCCCCCGACCCGTACCTGCGCGCCGCCGAGCGCCTGGGCGTGGACCCGGCGGCGTGCGTGGCGCTGGAGGACTCCCCGCCGGGAGTGGCCTCGGCCGAGGCGGCCGGCTGCCGGACCGTGGCCTGCCCGCACATGGTGCCCATCCCGCCCGCGCCGGGACGCTCGCGGGTGGCCTCCCTCGCCGAGGTCGACCTGCCACTGCTGGCCCGCCTGGCCGGCGGGGAGGTCGTCGACACCCTCGCGGGCGCCGGTCCCGAGGGCCCCGCCGGCCCCGCCGGCGCGCTCGCCGCGCGTCCCGGGACGGCGGGCTAGCCCACCTGCTCCCGCGCGTCCGGTGCGCCGGGCCCGTCCGCCTCGGCCGGCACGGGGGGCACGGGGGGCACCGGGGGCACCGGCAGGAGCGGCAGCGGCGGCGGGGTCCCGCCGAACGCCGGGCAGCGGGCCTGGTGGTCGCACCAGCGGCAGGCCCGGCCGGGGTTGGGGCGCCAGTCGCCGTCGCGGCGGGCCTGCTCGATCGCCTCCCACAGCGCCCGCACCTTGCGCTCGGTGGCCCGCAGGTCGTCCTCGTCGGGGCTGACCCGCAGCACCTCGCCCGAACCCAGGTAGACCAGCTGCAGCACCCGGGGCACCACCCCGCGCGAGCGCCACAGCGCCAGCGCGTAGAAGCGCAGCTGGAACAGGGCCGCGGACTCGAACGACTCAGACGGCGCCCGGCCGGTCTTGTAGTCGACCACCCGCAGGTCCCCGGCGGCGGTCTCGTCGACGCGGTCGACGATGCCGCGCAGCACCGGCCCGCCCTCCAGGGGGGCCTCCACCCACAGCTCGCGCCCGCTCGGCTCCAGCCGGGTGGGGTCCTCCAGGTCGAACCAGCGCTCCAGCAGCCGCCCGGCGCTCGCCAGCCACCGCTGCAGCCCCGCCTCGTCCGCGGGGCCGCCGGCCTCCCCGGCGCCGTCGGCGGCGGGGAAGAGGGCGGCCACGCGCGGCTCGCGCTCGCGCAGCGCCCGCCACTCCGGCTCCACCAGCGCCCGCGCCGCCTCGACGGTGCGCTGCGGCGCGGGCAGGTCGAACAGCCGGTCCAGCACGGCGTGCACGAGGGTGCCGCGCACCGCCGCCTCGGTGGGAGCCTCGGGCAGGCGGTCCAGCACCCGGAAGCGGTACAGCAGCGGGCAGCGGGCGAAGTCCGCCGCCCGCGAGGGGGACAGCCCCCGGGCCCGGCGCGCCGCGCGCTCCTCCTCGTCCGCGCCCGGCGCGTCCGCGGGGCCCGGGGCGGGCGGACCGCCCGGGGGTGCGGCGGGTTCGAGCTGGAGCGGGACCGTCATGGGCGCGACTGTAGGAGCCGCCCCCGACACGGCCCCGGCGCGACGGTCCCGCCGCGGCGGCCGTGCGCCCGGCGGCACCGCCCCCGGGCCCCCGGCCCCCGCGCGGGGGACGCGGGCCGGGCGGAGCGCCGCGGCGGCTCCTACGATCGGGACGTGCCCGCCGCGCAGCAGACCGACCCCGACCGCGACGCCGTCCCCCGTCCCGGGGGGATCCGCCTGGGCCGGCCCTTCGGGGTGCCGCTGTCGCTGAGCCCGACGTGGTTCCTCTTCGCCGCGGTCATCACCCTCGTCTTCGCCCCCACCGTCGCCTTCCGCGTGCCCGGGCCGTCCGCCTACCTGGTGGCGTTCTCCTACGCGGTGCTGCTGCTGCTGTCGGTGCTCGTGCACGAGCTGGCCCACGCCCTCGTGGCCCGCGCCTGCGGCATGACGGTCACCGGCATCGTCCTGAACGTGTGGGGCGGGCACACCTCCTTCCGGGAGGAGGCCGGCGGCCCGGGCCGCAGCCTGCTGGTGGCGGTCGTGGGGCCCGTCGCCAACGGCGCGATCGCGCTGGTGGCCTGGCAGGCCACCCAGGCGGTCGCCGACGGTCCCGGCGGCGGCGGGGTGGCCGCGCTGCTGCTGTGGGCGCTGACGATCTCCAACGTCCTGCTGGCCGTCTTCAACCTCCTGCCGGGCCTGCCGCTGGACGGCGGGCACGCGCTGGAGGCCGTCGTGTGGCGGCTGCGCCGGGACCGGCTGGCCGGCACGGTGGCCGCCGCGTGGACAGGCCGCGTCCTGGCGGTGGGGGTGCTCGTCGCCGCGCTCGTCGTGCCGCGCCTGCTGGGCTGGCGCACCTCGGTCGTCGACGTCGTGTGGGGGGCGCTGGTGGGGGCGCTGCTGTGGCAGGGCGCCTCGCAGGCCCTCACCTGGGCCACCCAGCGCCGCCGCCTGCCCACCCTCAGCGCCCGCGCCCTGCAGCGCCCGGCCATCGGCGTGCCCGCGCGCGCCACCGTCGAGGAGGTCGTGCGCTCGGCGCGCGCCGCCATCGACTCCGGCGCCACCCGCGGCACCGACGCCGACCTGGAGGTCGTCCTCCTCACCGACGACGGGGTGCCCGTGGCGGTGGTCGACACCGGCGCGCTGCGCTCGGTGCCCGCCGAGCGGCGCACGTCCCTGGGTGCGGGGGCCACGGCCCGCGCCCTGCCCCCGCGCGCCTGGGTGCCGCAGGACCTGGCCGGCGAGCAGCTCCTGCGCGCCGTCACCGCCCGCCCCGGCGAGCACGTCGTCCTCGACGCCGCCGGCCGGGTGGCTGGCCTGCTGCACACCGGCGACGTCGTCGCGGTCCTGACCCGCCGCTGACCCGCCGCCGGCCCGCCGCGCCGCCCGGTAGCCTCACCCGGTCCCGCCGCGCGCGGGCCGCCGCCCGCTCCACCGCGAGCCCCGAGCACCAGCAGGAGACACCACGTGACGACCGACGGGGCCCACCCCGCCGCGCCCACCGGCGCCGCCACCCGCCGCGGGCCCCTGCGCGCGGGCGAGCGCGTGCAGCTGACCGACCCCCGCGGCCGCCGGCACACCATCACCCTGACCCCGGGCAAGGAGTTCCACACCCACCGCGGCCGCTTCGCCCACGACGAGCTGATCGGCCGGCCCGACGGCACCACCGTCACCAACAGCGCCGGCGTGCAGTACCTCGTGCTGCGCCCGCTGCTGGCCGACTTCGTGCTGTCCATGCCGCGCGGCGCGGCCGTGGTCTACCCCAAGGACGCCGGGCAGGTCGTGCAGATGGCCGACGTGTTCCCCGGCGCCGTCGTCGTCGAGGCCGGCGTCGGTTCCGGCGCGCTGACGATGTCCCTGCTGCGCGCCGTCGGCGACGGCGGCGCCGTGCACTCCTTCGAACGGCGCGAGGACTTCGCCGACGTCGCCCGCGGCAACGTGGAGACGTTCTTCGGCGGCCCGCACCCGGCCTGGCGGCTGACGGTCGGCGACCTCGTCGAGGCGCTGCCGGCCGCAGGACTGTCCGCCGCCGACGGCACCGGCGCCGACCGCGCCGTGCTGGACATGCTCGCCCCCTGGGAGTGCCTCGACGTCGTGGCCGACGCCCTGGCCCCCGGCGGCGTCCTCATCTGCTACGTCGCCACCGCCACCCAGCTCTCCCGCGTGGCCGAGGCCGCCCGCGCCTCCGGGCGCTGGACCGAGCCGGAGGCGTGGGAGTCGATGGTGCGCGGCTGGCACCTGGAGGGCCTGGCCGTGCGCCCCGAGCACCGCATGGTCGGTCACACCGGCTTCCTCGTCACCACCCGCCGCCTGGCCGACGGGGTGCGCCCGCCGGTGCGCAAGCGCCGTCCGGCCCCCGGCGCCTACGCCGGCGACGTGCCCGGTGCCGCGCCCACCGACGCCCCCGAGGCGGTCGAGCCCGGGGACGACACCGACACCGTCGACGAGGCCGCCGCGGCGGGGGCCGGCACCGAGTACGGGGACCGGCCGGTCTCGGACCGCAAGGTGCGCAAGGCCGCCCGCGAGGCCGCGGCCGGGGCGGCCGCCTCCCGCGAGGCCGCCCGCGCGACCGCGGACGCGGACGCCGGGGCGGAGCGGGAGGAGCCGGGCACCGCGTGAGCGCCTGGTCCCGGGTGCCGGTCCTGCGCCGCCTGGACCCCTTCCTGCTCGCCGTCCTCGCCGCGGTCGGCGCGGCGCTGCTGCTGCCCGCCGCCGGAGCGGTGGCCGACGGCTTCGCGGTGGGCACGAGCCTCGGCGTGGGCCTGCTCTTCCTGCTGTACGGGATGCGCCTGCGGCCCGCCGAGGCGCTCGCGGGCCTGCGCGACTGGCGCCTGCAGGGCTCGGTGGCGCTGTCCACCTACGCGCTGCTCCCGCTGCTGGGCCTGGGGCTGGCCGCCGCCGCCGGGCCGCTGCTGGAGGACGGCCTGGTGGCGGGCCTGCTGTTCCTGGCGGTGCTGCCGTGCACGGTGCAGTCGTGCGTGGTCTTCGTGTCCGTGGCCCGCGGGGACGTGCCCGCCGCGGTCGTGGCCGCCACCGCCTCCAACCTGGCCGGGATCGGCCTGACCCCGCTGCTGGCGGCGCTGCTGCTGGGCGCCACCGCGGCCGGTGCCGCGCCGGACGCCTCCGCCGTCGGCCGGATCGTGCTGCAGCTGCTGGTGCCGTTCCTGCTGGGTCTGCTGCTGGGGCGCTGGAGCGGGGCGTGGGTGCGCCGGCACCGGCGGCCGCTGTCGGTGCTGGACCGCGCCGTGGTCGTGGCCGTCGTCTACGCCGCCTTCAGCCGCGGGGTCGTCAGCGGCGCGTTCGCCGAGGTCGGCACCGGTGAGCTGGCGGTCGTGCTCGGCTGCTGCGCGCTGCTGCTGGGCGCGGCGCTGGCGCTGACGTGGTGGCTGCCGCGGCTGTGGCGCGCCGCGCGCCCGCAGCGCACGACGCTGCTGTTCTGCGGGTCCAACAAGTCGCTGGCCACGGGCCTGCCGATGGCCACGGTGCTGTTCGACCCGCACGTCGTCGGCCTGCTGGTGCTGCCGGTGATCGTCTACCACCCGCTGCAGATCGCCGTGTGCTCGGTGCTGGCGCCCCGCCTGGCGCGCGGGGCCGGCGGGCTGGAGGAGGCGGGCGCCGCGCGGTCCGCCGCGCCGCCCGTGCCCGGGGCGGTGCCGGGCCCGTGATGGCGCACGCGCACGCCTGCACGGGGCTGCTGGCGGGGGCGGCGACCCTGCCGCTGGCGCCCGTCACCGGCACGGCCGGGGCGGTGGCCTGGGTGGCGGCCTGGGGCGGGGCCGCGCTGCTGCCCGACTTCGACCAGGGCGCGGTGTCCTGGCGGCGCGGCTTCCCCCGCCCGACCGGCTCCACCGCGGCGACCATGTGGGGGCCGCTGTCGCTGGTCCCGGCCCGCCTGGTGGGCCGACTGGCCGGCGGGCACCGGTGGGGCACCCACGACCCCGTCGTCGGCCCGGCCGCGTTCGCGCTGACCGCCCTGGCCGCCACCCTGCACCCGTGGGCGGCGCTGGCGGTCCTGGCCGTCACCGTCGGCGCCGCCCTGCGCGCCTGCCACGCCGTCATCCCCGGCAGCCTGGAGACCACCGTCGTCGGCAACCTGGTGGCCTCGTGGGCGGGCGCCTGGTGGCTGACCCAGCGCGGCGACGTGGACCTGCGCTGGCTGCCGTGGGCGCTGGCCGGCGGCGCCCTGGTGCACATCGCCGGGGACTGGCTGACCCGCGGCGGCGTCCCGCGCCCGCTCGCGGTCCTGCTGCCCGGCCGCCGCCGGCGCACGTCACTGGGGCTGTTCGCGACGGGCCACCGCATCGAGCACGTCGTCGCCGCCGTCAGCGGCGCGCTGGCCGCCGGCCTGCTGGCCGTCCACGTCGCGCAGGACCTCGCCGGGGACCTGCCCGGCGGCCTGCTCGGGCCGCTCACCGGCGGCTGAGGCGCCGGGCCCGCCGCCGGGCCCGTCATCGTGCTCGGGATCGGGCCCGTCGTCGCCGCCGTGGTCGTCCTCGCGCTCGAAGGTGACGTGCACCCGCTCGAAGCCCTTGTGCCGCTGCGCCTGCGCGTGCCCGGTGTAGGTGCGCTCGTCGGCCTCGGTCAGCTCCACCGCGTCCGTGACCGGGGTCAGCAGCGCCCGCGGGTACAGCCGGCGCGCGCGCACCACGTCGGCCTCCACGCACAGCACCAGCGCCACCGCGGCCACGTACAGGAACACCAGCAGACCCAGCACGATCGTGAAGACCGTGTTCGTGGCGCTGGAGCGGTTGCCGACCTGCGCCACCAGCCCGGCGCCGTTGTACTGCAGGACCTGCCAGACCACGCCCATGAGCAGCCCCCCGGGCAGCACCGCGCGCAGCGGCGGCCGGTGCGCGGCGGCCAGCCGGAACGCCAGCGCGAACGCGCACCCGGCCAGCACCGCCGAGGCCGCCCGCGTGCCCAGGCCCACCGCGGCGCCCAGCGCGCCGCTGGCGCCCAGCCAGCGGCCGGCGTCGGCGGACAGGACGCCCAGCACCGTGGTGGCCACGACGAACGCGCCGGCGGTGACGATCAGCTGCAGGCTGCGGACCCGGGCCCGCAGCGGGTCCGGGCGCTCGTTGCGCGGGACCGCCCAGGCCACGTTGACGGCGTTCTGCAGGGCCAGGCCCACGCCCATCGCGCCCACCAGCGCGCCGACCGTGCCGACCACGAGCCCGACGGCGCCGCCGCCGATGCGCCCGGGCGACTGCAGGTCCTCGCGCAGCACGGGGAACTGCCCGGCCGCGGAGTCCAGCACCTGCCGCTGCAGCTGCGGGTCGCCGGACAGGACGTAGCCCACGACCGTGGACAGCAGCAGCAGCAGCGGGAACAGCGACAGCAGCGCGTAGAAGGTGATGAGCGCGGCCAGGTACACGCCCTGGTCCTCGAAGAACTTGTAGACCACCGCCAGCGGGTAGCCGACCACCCGGTGCCGCCGCTGGAACGCGTCGGCGCGCCCGAGCGCCACCGGCCCACCCCCTCCCGGGGGGGGGGGGGGGGGGGGGGGGGGGGGGGGGGGGGGGGGGGGGGGGGGGGGGGGGGGGGGGCGGGGGGGGCGGGGGGGGGGGCGGCGGGGGGCGCGGTCGCCCACCCAAAAAACACCCCCCCCCCCCCCCCCCCCCGCCCCCCCCCCCCCCCCCCCGGCCCCGCCCCGCGCTCGTGCGTGCGGCCTACCCGCCGCGCGCGCCGGGCTCGTCCGGCCAGGCGGTCTCCACGGCGGCCGGGCGCTGCTGCGCCGCCCGCACGCGCTCGACGTCGAGCTTGGTGGAGCGGTCGAAGGAGTAGACGCCGTTCTGCTCCTGGAAGACGTCGGTCAGCTGCGTGTAGCAGTAGCCGAACACCAGCGGGTCGTCCAGGAGGGCGGCGGTCAGCCCGGCGAAGCGGGTGTGGAACTCCTCCTCGCTGCGCGGGGCCTCGCCGTAGCCCCAGGAGCTGTCCGCGCCGCGGTCGACGGAGCTGTCGCTGGCCTCCGCGTCCGGGCGCCACCAGATGCCGCCGAACTCGCTGCAGAACCACGGCTGCCCGCCGTAGGGCAGCGACCACACCTGCCCGTCCGGGCCGGTGTTGGTGTGCGGGCGGCCCTGCGCGAGGCCGCCGACCTCGGCGCGGAAGGCCGCGGGGTCCTGGGTGTAGTCGTGGGAGTCCCACACGTCGCTCTCGGCGACGCGGTGGGCGTACCCGGAGGCGTCGAGGACCGGCCGGGAGGTGTCGGCGGCCTTGGCCGCCAGGAACATCGCGCGGGTCACGTCGTCGAGGACGGTGATCCGGTCGGTGATCGGCTGGTGGGTCTCGTTGAGCCCGCACCAGCCGACGAGGCTGGGGTGGGAGGCGTCGCGCTCCAGGGCCTCCAGCCACTGGGTGACGAAGCTGGCGGTGGGGCGCTGGCGCTCCCCGTCGACGACGGTGCCCTCCTCGCGGGCGCCCCAGTCGCCGAACTCGCCCCAGACGAGGTAGCCGAGCCGGTCGGCGTGGTGCAGGAAGCGCTCCTCGAAGACCTTCTGGTGCAGCCGGGCGCCGTTGAAGCCGGCGGCCTGCGCGAGCTCGATGTCGCGCACGAGGGCGGCGTCGTCGGGGGCGGTCATGAGCCCGTCGGGGTACCAGCCCTGGTCCAGCACGAGGCGCTGGAAGAGGGGCCGGCCGTTGAGCAGCACGGCCTTGCCGTCGATGCTCACCGACCGCAGCCCGGCGTGGCTGTCGAGGGCGTCCACGAGGTCGCCGGCGGCGTCGCGCAGCTCCACCCGCAAGCCGTACAGGTGCGGGTCGTCCGGACCCCACCAGCGGACCCGGTCGTCCGGGACGGTCAGGACGAGGCGGGGCGACAGGTCGAGGTCGGCGCGCACCCGGGCGCTCGCCACCTCGCCGGCGGCGTCGGTGAGGACGGCGCGCACGGTCCACCCGCGCCGGTCACCGGCGGCGCCCGTGCCGCTGCGGCGCAGCGGCTGCTCCAGGTGGAAGCACGACCCGGCCAGGTCGGGGGTGACGCGGGTGCGCGCCAGCGACACGTCGGGCACGGGCTCCAGCCAGACGGTCTGCCAGATCCCGGTGGTGCGGGTGTAGACGCACTCGTGGTTGGCGTAGCGGGTGGACTGCTTGCCGCGCGCCTGCGGACCGCGGTGGTCGTCGCGGGCGCGCACGACGACGGTCAGCTCCCCGGTGCGGTGGCCCAGGTCGGCGGTGAAGGGGGTGAACCCGCCGCGGTGGCGGGCCACCTCCTCGCCGTCGACCCACACGGTGGCGTCGTGGTCGACGGCCCCGAAGTGCAGCTGGACGCGCCGGCCGGCCCAGGCGGCCGGCACCTCGACGGTGCGCCGGTACCAGACGGCGGGCAGGAAGTCGGTGACGCCGACGCCGGACAGCTCCGACTCGGGGGCGAAGGGGACGGTGATCGTGCCGGTCAGCGGGCGCTGCAGCAGCCCGCGCTCGAGGCCGGAGTCGCCGGCGTCCACCTCGAACTGCCAGGGGCCGTTCAGGCACAGCCAGTCCTCGCGGCGGGACGTGGGGCGGGGGTGCTCGGGGCGCGGGAGCGCGGGGGCGCCGGGCCGCCCGGACGGGGTCGGTGGCGGGGTCGACGTCGTCGTCGGTGGGTTCACGGGACCTCCTCGTCACCCGATCATGCCGTCCGGGTGACGAGGGGACAACAGCTTCGCGCAAGCGCTTCTAGCGTTGGAAAGCGCGTGCTAGCTTCACGCCACCGCACGGGCCGGCAGCAGCGTCGTCGCCGGTCACCGCGCGGTTCTCCACGCACCGACGGGGGTGCGGGGGGACGCAGTCCCCTCCGCCACGGAGGAAGGGAACGGACACGCGTGAACAGCACCACAGGACTCCCCCACCGCGGGCTCTCGCGACGCTCGCTGCTGCGCGGCGGTCTGGCCGCCGCCGGCGGCCTCGGGCTGACGGCCGGGCTGTCGGGGTGCGCGGGCACCCCGCTGGCCGCCGGGCTGGTCGGCTCCGAGCTGTCACCGGGGACGGTGACCTTCTGGAACCTCTTCGGCGGCGGCGACGGGGCGCGCCTGCAGCTCATGCTCGAGGAGTACCGGCGCCAGCAGGGCAGCGCGGACTCCCTCCAGGCGGCGACGTTCGCCTGGGGCAACCCCTACTACACCAAGGTCTCGCTGGCGACCCTGGGCAACAAGCCGCCGGACGTGGCGGTCGCGCACCTGACGCGCGCCAGCAACCTGGCGGCCGCGGGTCTGCTGGAGCCGATCACCGACGACGTGCTCGCGCTGGCGGGCCTGTCGCCCGCGGACTTCAACCAGCGGGCGTGGGAGGCCTCGCAGTACGAGGGGCAGTCCTACGCCATCCCCATGGACACGCACCCGTGGGTGCTGTTCTACAACGTCGAGGTCTGCGAGCAGGCCGGCCTGCTGGGCCCGGACGGCCTGCTGGCCCCCATCGAGGGCGTCGAGGGCTGGGAGGCGGCGCTGCGGGCCGCGCAGGAGGTCACCGGCGAGTTCGGCGCGTCCACGGCCAACGTGGGCGACACCTCCAACTGCTGGCGGTTCCTGCACACCCTGTACCGCCAGCGCGACGGGCACACGCCGTTCCTGTCGGAGGAGGGGCAGGCGGTCACCTTCGACGACGCCCTCGTGACGGACACGCTGGCCACGATGCAGAGCTGGACCGCGGACGGGCTGATGCCCCGCAACGTGGACACCCCGGCCGCGCAGACGCTGATGTTCACGGGCCGCTCGGCGTTCTTCCTCAACGGCGAGTGGGAGATCACCACGGCCCAGGGCATCGAGGGCCTGGAGTTCGGCATGGCCCCCTTCCCGCAGCTGTACGAGTCGCCCGCCGCGCACGCCGACTCCCACGCGTTCGTCCTGCCGCGGATGGACCGCAGCCCCGAGAAGCTGCAGCGGGCGATGGGGTTCGTGGAGTCGATGCTGGACATGAGCCTGGACTGGGCGGAGGGCGGGCACATCCCGACCCTCCTGGAGACGTTCCGCAGCGCCGAGTACCAGGCCCTGGAGCCGCAGTCGAACTACGCGGAGGCCGCCGACTACGCCGTCTACGACGATCCCGCCTGGTACTCCGGCTCCGGGTCGAACTTCGAGACCGTGACGGGCGCCGAGATCGGGCTCGTGCTGCAGGGGCTGACCAGCCCGGAGGCGGCCGTGGCGAGCATGCGCTCGCAGCTGGAGAACTACGCGAACACGGCGAACCCGCTGTGAGCGCCCCCGACACCCGTCCCGTCCGGACCCGGGAGGACCACCGATGAGCGCGCAGACCGTCCAGACCCGGCCCGCCGCCGACCGCGCGTCCGCTGCCGACCGCGGCGGCGGCCAGCAGCGGCCGCAGCGCGTGGCGTGGCTGTTCATCGCGCCGTTCGCCGTCTTCTACCTGCTCTTCCTCATCGGGCCCGCGGCCTACATGTTCATCGCCAGCTTCACCGACACCAGCCTCGTGCAGGGCGGGCTGGGCGGCTGGGCCGGGCTGGCGAACTACCAGGAGATGCTCACCTCGAGCCTCTTCTGGTCCGCGATGTGGCACACGCTGCAGTTCACCCTCTACACCGTCCCGCCGCTGGTCGTGCTGTCGTTCGTCTTCGCGGTGCTGGCCAACCGGATGCAGCGCGGCCACGTGTTCTGGCGGATGGCGTTCTTCGTGCCGTTCATCCTGCCCTCCGCGTCGATCTCGCTGATCTGGGTGTTCATCTACACCGGCGACACCGGCCTGCTGGCCCAGGTGCAGCAGTGGTTCGGCATCACGGCGCCCACCCCGGTGCTCGCCGACCCGGCCACCGCCATGATCGGCATCGCCGTGACGACGATCTGGTGGACCATCGGGTTCAACTTCATCCTCTACCTGGCGGGCCTGCAGGACATCCCGCGCGAGCTGTACGAGGCGGCGGCCATCGACGGCGCTACCCCGTGGCAGCAGATCCGGCACCTGACGATCCCGCTGCTGCGCCGCACCACGACCCTGGTGGTCCTGCTGCAGATCATCGCCAGCCTGAAGATCTTCGACCAGGTGTACCTGATGACCGACGGCGGGCCGGGCACCAGCACCCAGACCGCCCTCGTCCTCATCACCCGCACCGGGTTCACCGACTACCGGATCGGCGCGGCGGCCGCGGCCTCGGCGCTGCTGTTCGTCGTCATCGTCGCGATCGCCGTCGTGCGCCAGCTCGTCGACCGCGCGCAGCAGAAGGAGGCCTGACATGGCGACCCCCACCACGTCGACCGGCACCGGCACCGGTGCCCGCGCGCGCGGCGTCTCGGCGGCCGCCCCGCCGCAGCGCATCCGTGCCACCGGCAGCAGCAAGGCGTTCAACACCGCGTGCGTGGTCGTGCTGACGGTCTTCGCCGTGCTGTGGCTCATCCCGAGCCTGTGGGCGATCAAGACGTCGTTCACCGACAACGCGGTCTCCTCGCTGGGCGCCCAGGCGATCCTGCGGGACACGAACCCGACGCTGGCCTCGTACGCGACCCTGCTGGGCGGCGGGGACCTGTGGAACTGGTACCTGGCGAGCTTCATCACGGCCACCGGCGCGGCGTTCCTCGTGGTCGTCTTCGCCTCGATGGCGGCCTTCGCGCTGTCGCGGATGCGCTTCCGGGGCCGGCAGCTCGTCTTCGTGCTCGTCCTGGCCGGCATCATGATCCCGGCCGACGTGCTCATCGTGCCGATCTTCCAGATGCTCAACGCCGTCGGGCTGCTCAACACCTACTGGGCGGTGATCTTCCCGCAGGCGGCCAGCGTCATCGCGCTGTTCGTCTTCAAGCAGTTCTTCGACGGGCTGCCCAAGGAGCTGGAGGAGTCCGCCCGCCTGGACGGGGCGTCCAGCTGGCGCATCTACCGCTCGATCATCATGCCGCTGTCCAAGCCGGTCATCTCGGCCATGGCGATCGTCACGTTCGTGTGGACGTGGAACAACCTGATCCTGCCGCTGTTCGTGCTGTCCAACCCGGAGCTGATGACGATCCCCGTCGGCCTGGCGACGGTGCAGGGCTCGTTCGGCCAGCGCTTCTCCGACATCCAGGCCTCCACGATCCTGGGCGCCCTTCCGCTGGTGGTGCTGTTCCTGCTGTTCCAGCGGCGCATCGTCGAGGGCGTGGCGGGCACCGGCCTGAAGGGCTGAGCCCACCCGCCCGCGGGGCGGTGGCCCGGTCCCGGCGTCAGCCGGGTGCCGGACCACCGCCCCGCCCGGCGTCCGGGCCCGGGTCCCGCCCCGGGGCCCGCTGCGGCAGGTCGCCGGCCGCCCGGGCCGCCTCGAGGGCGGCGCGGGTGCTGCTCGCGCCGTACGCCGCGCGGGCGCGGCGCAGCCGGTGCGCCACCTCCACCACGTCCAGGTCCAGCGCACGCCCCGCGAGCACCCCGGGCAGCCCGTCGCCGACGAGCTCCAGGACGCGCAGGTCGGTCTCGTCCAGCCCGGACCCGGCGGGGTCGTGCACCCCGCCGGGTCCGGGCGGGCTCGGGTCCGTGTCCACGGTCACCACCTCCACCCCCCGGTCGAGAGGGAGGGGACCGCGGTGTCACGCTCGATCGGGTGTGACCTGCGTCACGTCCGGCGCCGGCGCCACCAGCGCCGCGGTCGCCCCCGCACCACCGGCGGCGCGTCCAGCACCGGTGCGGCGGACGCGGACCGGGCGGACCGGGCGGCCCGCCAGCGCGCCACGAGGTCGTCGACGTCGACCAGCGGCACCACCACCAGCGGGCCGTCGGCGGGGCGCCGGTACAGCTCGCGCACCCGCTCGTTGAAGTCCTCGGCGACCGCGCGGGCCTCCGGCTCCGAGCGCAGCGCGGCCACGCCGGCCTCGTCGAGGAGCTGCTCGCGCTCGCGGCGCAGCGCCAGCGCGGGCGGCAGCACCGCCGACAGGTCGAAGCCCTCGCGGCGGACCTTCTCCGCCGCCCACCCCTCGACGGTGAACTCCCGGTCCAGCCCGCGCAGCGGCCGCCCCGCCCCCGGCAGGTCGTCGAAGGCTCCCCGCGCCTGCGCCTCGCGGACCTGCCGCTCGACGCGGTCGTCCCAGGGCCGCCGGACCGGTTCGCGCACCCGCCCATCCTCACCTCACGGCGCGGGCGGGCGCACCTCCTCCACCGGCAGGTGCAGCCACACCGACCGCCACGGCGCCAGCCACAGCTGACCGTCCCCGCCCCACGGCGCCGCCTCCCCGCTCAGCGCGTCCACCGCCCCGGCCAGGCCCAGCTCCTCGACGCGGTGCCCGGGGAAGGGCCGCCAGGTGCCCGTGACGTTGAACAGGCACAGCAGCTCCCCCAGCGGGTGCCTGCGCACGAACGCCAGCACCCCGGGGTCGGAGGGCTCCAGCACGTCCGCGGCGACGCTGGCGTGCAGGTGCGGCAGGCCGGCGCGCGTGCGCGCCAGGTGCCGCAGCCCGGCCAGCGCCCGCCCCGGCACCGACGCGGGGTCCCGGGCGGCCCCCAGGTCCCGCTCGTCCAGCCGCGGCCGGTGCGCCCACCGGTTGTCGGCGGCGTGCGCCGGGTCGGCGGCCCAGTCCGGGTCGCCGGGCGCGGCGACCTCGTCGCCGGACCACACCACCGGGATGCCGCCCCAGGCGAAGACGACGGCGTGGGCCAGCAGGTGCCGGGCCAGCGCCGCGTCCACCTCCGCCTCCAGCTCCGCGTGCACCCGCGGGTCCCCCGTCCCGGCGGCCAGCGCCTCGCGGGCCGCGGTCAGCCCCACCAGGTCCGCGCACGTGCCGCTGATCCGCCGGTCCCCCGTCGCCGGGTTCTCCTGGAACACCAGGCCGCGCGCGGTGGACCCCTCGAAGGCGCCGGAGTACCAGTCGGACAGGAACGAGCGGTGGGCGTGCCCGTCGAGCCCGACCGCCGCGGCGTCGGCGTCGGAGACGGCCCAGCCGATGTCGTCGTGGCAGCGCGCGTACGTGATCCACGCGGTCGTCGTCGGCACGGTGGGCAGCGCCCGCAGCGCCTGCGCGGCCAGCCGCACGTCCTGCGCGGCCAGCGACGACCACACCTGCACCATGAGCGTGTTGTGGTACGCCAGGTCGCTGACGCGGCCGTGGTGGCGGCCGCGGCCGAGGTAGTGGACCAGGTCGTCGGGCGCGACGATCGCCTCGGCCTTCAGCAGCACCGCGGGGCAGGCGATGCGGGTCAGCGCGCGCAGCACCTGCACCACGGAGTGCACCTCGGGCTGGTTCTGGCAGTTCGTGCCCATCCGCTTCCACAGGAACGCCACCGCGTCCAGGCGCAGCACCTCCACCCCGAGCTCGGCCAGGAACAGCACGATCGAGGCGAACTCGGCGAGGACCTCGGGGTTCGACCAGTCCAGGTCCCACTGGAAGGAGTTGAACGTCGTCCACACCCAGCCGCCGAGCTCGTCGTCGAAGGTGAAGCTCCCGGGGGCGAAGTCGGGGAACACCTCCGGCAGCGTGCGCTCGTGGGCGTCAGGCAGGGTCCGGTCGTCGAAGACGTGGAAGTAGCGGCGGTAGCGCTCGTCGCCGGCGCGCGCCGCGCGGGCCCACTCGTGCTCGCGGGCGACGTGGTTGAGCACGAGGTCCAGGACGAGGCTGGTGCCGCGCGCGCGCAGGGCGGTGGCCAGCTCGCGCAGGTCCTCCACGTCGCCCAGGTCCTCGCGCACGGCGCGGTAGTCGGCCACGGCGTAGCCGCCGTCGCTGTCGCCCTCGCGCGGGCGCAGCAGGGGCATGAGGTGCAGGTAGGTGACCCCGAGGTCCTCGAGGTGGTCCAGCCGGCCGGCCACGCCGGCCAGGGTGCCCGCGAACCGCTCGGTGTAGGCGGCGTACCCGACGGCGCGCGGGGACTGGAACCAGTCGGGGCGCAGGGTGCGGGCCTGGTCCAGGCGGTGCAGGTCGTCGGGCCGGCGGGCGCACGCCCCGGCGGCCAGGCGCAGCAGCCGGGCCGCCAGGTCGTCGGCGACGTCCGGCGCGTGCAGACCGGCCAGGCCGCTGCGCAGGTCCTCCCACCAGCGCTCCACCCGCAGGGCGAACACCTCGCGGCGCGCGGGCGGCAGCCCGTCCAGCAGCCCGTCCAGCAGCCCGGCGGGCACCTCCCACGGCGCGCCGCCCGCACCGCCGGTCGTCGTCGTCCCGGTCATCCGTCCCCCCGCGCTGCTGTTGACACGTCCAGGACCCCTTCCTACCGTGACCGCAGGTCAAGAGCGGCAGCGTGAAGCCCTGGCTGGCTGCCCGGCAACCCTCCACCGCGGTGGGGTGCTCCAGGTGACGACCCGGCCGGGCGGTGGGCGCCCGGCAAGCGCGGCTCCGCGGAGCCCGGCCCGGAAGCAGGTCCTCGTGCCCGAACGCCCCAGCGCCCTGACCACCCGCCTGCCGGCGCAGCACCGCCTGCGCGACGCGCCCGCCCTGCTGCACGTGGAGGGCGTGGTCGAGCACGGCGACGAGCGCGGGCGGCTGCTGGGGTTCCCGACGGCGAACGTCGCGGTGCCCGAGCACGGGCTGCGCGACGGCGTGTGGGCCGGCACGGTGCAGGTGGACCCGGCTACCGGCGGGCCGGTGCACGTGGCCGCCGTGTCGGTGGGCCACCGCCCGACCTACTACGGCCGGGACGGGCAGCGGCTGCTGGAGGCGCACCTGCTCGACTTCGACGGCGACCTGTACGAGCGCACCGTGCTGGTGCGCCTGCACGAGCGGCTGCGCCCGCAGCGCCGCTACGCCGGCTCCAGCGAGCTCGTGGAGCAGCTGCGCCTGGACGTGGCCGCCACCCGCGCGTGGGCGCTGCGGGCCGGCCTGGGCGGCTGAGGGCGCACCCGCTCCCCGACCGGGGTCGACTGCCCGTGCACCGACCGGGTCAGCTGCCCGTGTAGCGGCCCGGGCGGTGGTTCATCGCCAGCACGAGGTTGAGCACGACCGCGCCCGCGGCCGACAGCGCGGCCACCGCCGGGCCGACGACCGCCACGGACGCGGTGACCACGGCGACGTCCAGCACCATCTGCACGTAGCCGGCCCGCCAGCCGAGCCGTTCCTGCAGCACCAGCGCCAGGACGCCGAACCCGCCGAGGCTGGCGCGGTGGCGGAACAGCACGAGCAGCCCCGTGCCGGCCACGAGGTTGCCGGCCAGCACCGCGTAGACGGGGTCGATCCGCAGGTCCGGCAGGCAGGCCGCCTGCAGGGGGCTGAGCAGGGACACCGCCGCGACGGCGAGCGCAGAGCGCAGCGTGAAGGCCCAGCCCTTGACCCGCACGGCGAGCACGACGAACGGCAGGTTCACCAGCGGGAACAGGACGCCGAAGGGCAGACCGGCCGCGTAGCCGAGGAGCAGGGCGAGCCCGGCGGTGCCGCCGGTGACGGCCGAGGCCGCGTGCAGCAGGTGCAGCCCCAGGGAGGCCAGGAAGGTCCCGACGAGCAGGCCCGCCACGTCCTCGGCGCGGGAGTGGGGCAGCGGCGCGGCCGCCGCGGTGGGTGGCCGGGTCGCGGCCGGTCCGGTCGTCGTCACCCGCGCAGCGTCGCGACGCCGGGTACCGGTGCGCAAGCGGGACTGGTCCGGACGGGCAGATCGTCCAGCAGGACGTCGTTCCAGCGGCAGAGTGCCCACCGGACCCACCCCGCAGGGCCCAGCGGGCGTCAGAGGGCGGTGCCGAGCAGCGAGCCGGTCCCGTAGGTGACGAGCATGGCGACGGCTCCCCCGCCGGTGGTGCGCAGCACGGCCCGGCGCGGGTCGGCGCCGCCGAGGCGGGCGCTGACGAGGCCGGTGACGGCGAGCGCGAGCAGGACCGCGGCGGAGCAGGCCGGTGCCCGCGCCGCGTCCGGGGGCAGCAGCACGGCGAGCAGGGGCAGCGCCGCGCCGAGGGTGAACGCCAGCACCGACGCCCCCGCGGCCTGCCAGGGGCGCACGACCTCCTGCGGGTCCAGGCCGAGCTCCGCCTCGGCGTGCGCACCGAGGGCGTCGTGCGCGGTCAGCTCGCGGGCGACCTGCCGCGCCAGCGCCGGCGAGAGCCCCTTGGCGGTGTAGATCGCGGTCAGCTCGTCGAGCTCCTCGTCCGGCAGCTCGGCCAGCTCGCGCCGCTCGCGCGCCAGCAGCGCGGACTGCGTGTCGCGCTGGGTGCTGACGGAGACGTACTCCCCGACCCCCATCGACAGGGCGCCGGCCACGAGCCCGGCCAGACCGGTGGTGAGCAGGACGCCGCGGTCGTCGGTGGCGGCCACGACACCCAGGACGAGCGCGGCCACGGAGACGATGCCGTCGTTGGCGCCGAGGACGCCGGCGCGCAGCCAGCTCAGGCGGCCGCTGACGGAGCCGAGGTGCTCGGCGGGTTCGCGGTCGTGGTGGGCCAGGTCGGTCACGACCGCCACGCTACTCGCCGCGGTACCACCCGCTCGCCGCTTCCGCTTGCAGCGCAACGGCATCCGCGCCCGAGCAGGCCAGCCTGCCCTCACCGGCGGGCGGCTCGTACAGTGGCGCGCGCCCCAGCCGGAGCACCCCCGTCCCCGCGATCGGAGCGACCCGTGCCCGCCCGAGCACCCCACCTGTCCCCGCGCCCGCTGGCCGTCGTGCTCCTGGGCGGGTTCTGCGGCACGGCGCTGCGCTACGCCGCGGAGAGCGCCTGGCCGTCCCCGGCGACGGGGTGGCCGTGGGCGACGTTCGGCGTCAACCTGCTGGGCGCCTTCGGCCTGGGCGCGCTGCTGGAGGGCCTGGCGCGGCGGGGTCCCGACGAGGGGCGGCGGCGGCTGCTGCGGCTGGGCCTGGGCACCGGCCTGCTGGGGTCCTTCACGACGTACAGCTCGCTGGCGGGCGAGGCGGACCTGCTCGTGCGCGGGGGGGCTCTCGCGACCGGGGCGGCCTACGCCGTCCTCAGCGTGGCCCTCGGCCTGCTGGCGGCCCTGCTGGGGGTGCTCGCGGCGGCCCGCCACCACCGCTGGCGGACCGCGCGGCGCCCGGCGGTGTCGACGACGGTGGACCCGGACGCGGACCCGGACGCGCCGCGGTGAGCGCCCTGCTCGTCCCGCTGGCGGTGTGCCTGGCCGGGTCGCTGGGCGCGGTGGCCCGCTTCGTCGTGGACGGGGAGGTGCGGCGCCGGTGGCCCACGACCTTCCCGTGGCCGACCGTGGGGGTCAACGTCACCGGCTCGCTGCTGCTGGGCCTGGTCACGGGGCTGGTGCTGGCCGGCGCCGGGCCGCAGGACCTGCGCGCCGTCGCGGGCCTGGGGTTCTGCGGCGGGTACACGACGTTCAGCACGGCGGTGCTGGAGAGCGTGCGCCTGGCGCAGCGGGGCGCGTGGTGGGCCGCCGCGGGCAACGCGGCCGGGACGCTGGTGGCGACGACGGCCGCCGCCGCGGCTGGTCTGGCGGCCGGGCTGGCCCTGGGGTGAGCCGCTGCGGTGGGGTCCCCGGGGCCGTGAGAGTCCTCTCACCGTCCTCTCGCGCGGCTCTCACGCCGCGCTGGTCGACTGTCCGCATGGCTGACCGGACCACCGCCCGCACCCGTACGCGCACCGCGGGGCTGCTCGCCCTGCCCGCCGCCGTCCTGCTCCTGCTGCCCGCCTGCGGCGGGGACGACGCCGCAGCACCGGCCGGTGACGCCGTGACCCTGAGCCCCGGCGAGCAGGGCGCGGACCCGGCGAGCCCGACCACCTCCCCCGACGACTCCCCCGGGACCTCGCCGGACAGCTCCCCGGAGGGCGCTCCGGCGGCGCCGGCGGCGCCCGCGGGGCCCCGGCCGGCGAGCGGCACGTGCACCGACGTCCCCGTGCCCGAGGACGGCCGCTACGTCGTGGCCGACGCCGGCTCGGCGGTCGTGCCGTTCACCGACGGGCGCCTGTCGCTGGCCGACGTCCGGGCGGCCGGGGGCTGGACCACCGAGGTCGACGTGGACGACGACGACGAGGTGGAGGTCGAGTGGCGCCGCGGGCAGGAGCGGCTGGACCTGGAGGTCGAGCTCGACGACGGCCGGGTCACCGCCCAGCTGTGCGCCGACGACGACGACTGAGCCCCGCCGTCCCCACCGGTCGACGCGTGTGACCGAGGACACACCTCTCCCGGCGTGACACCCGGCAGCGGTGGGACTCCACCTGCCGTGGACGACCACGTCCACGGACAGGAGGTGCACGGTGACGGGTGAGCGCGCGCAGGAGCGGGCGGCGTCCGGGTCGGTGCGCACCGCGGTCGACGCCGCGCTGGCCCGCGTCGTCCTCGCCGGCGAGGTGGACGCGACCCTGGGCGAGGACCTCGAGCGCGCCGTCGCGGACGTCGGTGCCTCGGCGCTGCCCGTGGTGGTCGACACCCGGGGCGTGACGTTCATGGACTCCACCGGCGTGGGGTTCCTGGCCCGGCTCGCGGTGCGGGTGCGCCCGCACCGCGTGCAGGTGCTCGACCCGCCCCCCGTCGTCCGCTTCCTGCTGCGCACCACGCGCGTGGCGACGCTGGTCGACCTCGTCCCCGACGACGGCCCCCTCCCGGACCCGCCCGCGGCCTGAGGACCCGGCCTCACAGCACCGCCACCGCGGTGTGCGGGGACGGTGACCGGCCGGACACGACGAGCTGACCGGGCGGAAACAGGCGCGCGGCAGGGTCGCTGCTCATGTCCTACGTGAGCCCGCCGGACTTCGTCACGAAGATGATCGACGCGGGGCAGTCCAAGGTCCTCATGTCCACCCGCGACACGCTCGTGCGCGCCTACATGGCCGGCGCGATCCTCGCGCTGGCGGCGGCGTTCGCCGTCACCGTCACCGTGCAGACGGGGAACGCGCTCGTGGGCGCGCTGCTGTTCCCCGTCGGGTTCTCGATCCTCTACCTGCTCGGCTTCGACCTGCTGACCGGCGTCTTCACGCTCGTCCCCCTGGCCCTCATCGACAAGCGTCCCGGGGTGACGTGGCGCTCGATGCTGCGCAACTGGGGCCTGGTGTTCACCGGCAACCTCGCCGGTGCGCTGACGGTCGCGGTGATGATGGCGGTCGTCGTCACCTACGGCTTCGCCGTCGACCCGAACGAGGTGGGCCAGCGCCTCGGGGAGATCGGCGAGGACCGCACCCTGGGGTACGCGCAGTACGGCGCCGCCGGGATGCTCACGCTGTTCGTGCGCGGGGTCCTGTGCAACTGGATGGTCTCCACCGGCGTGGTGGGCGCGATGCTGTCGACGAACGTGTCCGGCAAGGTGATCGCGATGTGGATGCCCATCATCGTGTTCTTCTACATGGGGTTCGAGCACTCGGTGGTGAACATGTTCCTGTTCCCCACCGGGCTGCTGCTGGGCGGCTCGTACTCGCTGCTGGACTACCTGGTCTGGAACGAGGTGCCCACGGTGGTCGGGAACCTCGTCGGCGGCCTGACCTTCGTGGGTCTGGCGCTGTACACGACGCACGCGCGCACCGGGCGCCCGCGCGCGGTGCTCCCCCGCCAGGCCGACGTGCGCGAGCGCGGCGCGGAGGTGACCCGGTGAGCGAGCGCCTGACGACCAAGCGGGAGGCCGCGGACGCCGTGCGCGCCGCGCTGCGCCGCACCGGGCTGCGCTGGGCCGACGTGGCCGCGCACCTGGGCACCCCGCCCGTGTGGACGACGGCCGCGCTGCTCGGCCAGCACCCCGTGCCGGCCGAGCACGCGCGGCGCGCCGGGCAGCTGCTCGGCCTCGGCGAGGACGTCGTGGAGGCCCTGCAGCTGCAGCCCCACCGCGGTCCCGACCCGGCCGTCGCGTCCGACCCGACGGTGTACCGGTTCCACGAGGCCCTGTCGGTGTACGGGCCGGCGCTGAAGGAGCTGATCCACGAGGAGTTCGGCGACGGCATCATGAGCGCGATCAACTTCCGCGTCGACGTCGCCCGCCGGCCCGACCCGGACGGTGACCGCGTGGTCGTCACCTTCGACGGGAAGTTCCTCGACTACCGCTGGTAGGGGCCCGTCAGGCGCTGACCACGGCGGCGCCCGGCCGACCAGCTCGTCCGGGACCTGCGCCTGTCCGTGGTCGGCGCGGGCCCTCCAGCCCCGGGCGGTCCCGCGGACGGCCGCTCCTCCTGACAGGCTGTCCCCGCAGCACCCGCGGCACGGGCGGTACGGCACGAGCCGCGCGGCACGAGCGGGAGCGGACGGGAGGGGCGCCGGTGCGACGTCAGGAGCGGTACCTGCAGATCGCGCGCACCCTGTCGCGCCACGGGCTGGACCACCTCGTGGACGTGCTGGACCTGCAGCGGTGGCTGCCCGCGGGGCTGACGGGCGGGCTGGCGGCCGTGGCCCCGGTGGCGGTGCTGCGCGAGCGGAACACCCCGCCGCGCACCGGCCCGGAGCGGCTGCGCGCGGTCATGGAGGACCTGGGCGCCACGTTCGTCAAGCTCGGGCAGATCATCTCCACCCGCCCGGACCTGCTGCCGCCGGACTACCAGCGCGAGCTGACCCGGCTGCAGAGCGAGGTGTCCCCGGTGCCGTGGGAGGCGGTGCGCGCGACGGTGGAGAGCGAGCTGGGCGCGCCGCTGGAGGAGCTCTTCGAGCACGTCGACCCCAAGCCCCTGGCCAGCGCCTCGATCGGGCAGGCGCACGCGGCGACGCTGCCCGACGGCACGGCCGTCGTGGTCAAGGTCCGCCGCCCGGGCGTGGTGGAGCAGGTGCAGGGCGACCTGGAGGTGCTGCGGGACCTGGCCGCGCGCGCGTCGCGGCGCTGGAGCATCGCCGCCGACTACGACGTGGTGGGGCTGGCGCAGGACTTCGCCGACACGCTGCGCGCCGAGCTGGACTACCTGCAGGAGGGCCGCAACGCGGACCGCTTCGCCCACGACTTCGCGGGCGACCCCGAGGTGCACGTGCCGAAGGTCCACTGGGACCGCACGACGTCGCGCGTCATCACGCTGGAGCGCCTGCGCGGGGTGCGGGTCAGCGACGGGGACGCGCTGGACGCGGCGGGCATCGACCGCCCGGCGCTGGCGGCGCGCGCCACCCGGATCGTCGCGGACATGGTGTTCGTGCACGGCTTCTTCCACGCCGACCCGCACCCGGGCAACCTGCTGATCGGCCCGGGCGGGGAGATCGGGCTGCTGGACCACGGCATGGTCGGCGAGGTCGACGAGCGCACCCGGCTGCGGCTGGCCGCGCTGGTGGCGGCGTTCGTGCGCCACGACGCGGACCGGGTGGCCTCGGCCGTCACGGACATCGCCCTCTCGCGCGGGCGGGTGGACCGGCGGCGGCTGGCCGACGACGCGGCGCGGCTGCTGGCCCGCTACCAGGGGCTGCCGCTGTCGGAGATCAGCATCGGCGCGTACGTGCGCGACGTGCTGGCGATCCTGCGCGCGCACCGGATGACGCTGCCGCGCAACCTGGCGCTGGTGGTGCGCATGGTCGTGATGCTGGAGGGGATGGGCGCGGAGCTGGACCCGCGCTTCCACCTGGGCGAGGTCCTGGCGCCGTACGTGCGGCGGCTGATGGCGCACCAGCTGGGCCCGACGGCGCTGGCGCGCCGGCTGGGCCGGGTGGGCCTGGAGGCCGCGGAGCTGGGCGCGGAGCTGCCCGGGCAGCTGCTGCGGATCCTCGACGACGTGGAGCGCGACGGGCTGTCGGTGTCGCTGCGCACCGACGAGCTGGAGTCGTACGTGCGCCGGGTCGAGCGCATCGGCAACCGCGTCGTGGTGGGCGTGGTGACGGCCGCGGTCATCGAGGGCCTGGCGGAGCTGGCGGCGGTGGACCCGCCGCGCTGGCAGCCGCACCAGACGAAGATCGTCGGGGCGGGGGTGGCGGCCGCGGCCGCGCTGACGGGGTACCTGGGCTGGACGGCCCGCGGGCGGCGGCCCTCCTCGCGCTGGTGACGGACCCGGTGCCGCGGCGGGTCGCCGGCTCGCCCCGCGTCCCGGGGTGGCGGGCCACCGGTGCGCGCGACAGCATGGCGCCGCACGACGACCCCGCACGCCCGACGAACCGGAGGCGCAATGTCCCTCAGCGACGACGACATCACCACGAGCACCCAGGGCACCGGTCCCGGCGGTGACGCCGACGCCGGCGACAGCGACGCCACGCAGGTGGACCCCTCGGGCTCGGACCCCTCGGGCGTGGACCCCGCCGGCGGCGAGGGCGGTGACGCCGACGCCGGCGACTCCGACAGCACCCAGGTCGACCCCGCGGGCTCGGACCCGGCCGGCACGGACCCGGCCAACGGCTGAGGTGACCACCGAGCTGACCGCCCCGGTCCCCGCCACCGCGGGGGCCGGGGCGTCCCCGCTGGCGCGCTGCTTCGCCACGACCCCGGAGCGGTTCGCGGCCGAGCACTGGAACGCCCGCCCGCTGCTGGTGCGGGCCGCGGAGCGCTCGGGCGCCGACGCCGCACCGGGGTTCGACGACCTGCTCTCGCCCGCGGACGTGGACGAGCTGCTGGGCCCGCGCGGGCTGCGCGTGCCGTTCTTCTCGATGGTGCGCGACGGCGTCTCCCTGCCGCGCAGCGCCTACACGCGCACCGCCAACGCCGGCAACCAGCGCCTGGCCGACCTGCCCGACCCGGACGGGATCGCCGCCGCGCACGCCGACGGCGCGACGATCGTGCTCAACGCCCTGCACCGGGTCCACCCGCCGCTGGCCGCCTTCTGCCGCGACCTGGCCGTGGAGCTGGGCCACCAGACGCAGGTCAACGTGTACGTGACGCCGCCGGGCGCGCAGGGGTTCAAGCCGCACCACGACACCCACGACGTGCTGGTGCTGCAGGTCGACGGCCGCAAGCACTGGACGATCCACCCGCCGGTCGTCGAGCTGCCGCTGCGCAGCCAGCCCTCGAAGGACCTGGGCCCGGACCCGGTCGGCGGGCGCGCACCCGTGGTGGACACCGTGCTCGAGCCGGGCGACGCCCTGTACCTGCCGCGCGGGTGGCTGCACTCGGCGCAGACCACCGACGAGCGCTCGATCCACCTGACGGTGGGGCTGCTGTCCACGACGTGGGCGGACGTGCTGGGCGACCTGCTGACCGGCGCCGGGCACGACGCCGTGGCCCTGCGCCACGCGCTGCCGCTGCCCGGTCAGGGCGACGGCACGGAGGTCGCCGCGTTCCGCCGCGCCGCCCTGGCGTGGCTGGAGTCCCTGGACGACGCGGCCGTGGAGCGCGTCGTGGCCGCGCGCCGGGCCCGGGCGGTGCCCGTGGAGCCGGTGGGGGCGCTGGCGCAGGACCGCGCGGCCCGCACCCTCGGCCCCGACGACGGGGTGCGCCCGCGCACCGGGCTGCGCTGGACGCTCGGGGCGGAGGGCCCGGAGCGGGTGGCGCTGGCCGTGGGGCGGCGGCGGATCTCCCTGCCGGCGTGGACGGAGCCGGCGCTGCGCGAGGCGCTGGCCCGCCCGACGTCGCCGCGCGCGCTGGCCGCGGCCGGGGTCGGGATCGACGCCGACGACGCGCAGGTGCTGCTGCGCCGGCTGCTGCGCGAGCGGGTGCTGCTGCCGGCCGGGCCGGGAGCCGCGTCCTGACCGTCACCGGCACCGGGCGCCACGGCTGCGCGCCGGAGGACCTGCACCCGGCGCAGCGGCGGTTCTCGTGCGCCGCGGCGTCGCAGGAGCGCGGGGAGGCGGTGCTGGGCACCGCCTCCCCCACCCGCGCCTGGCTGCTGGTGGAGGAGCCGGGGCCGTGGGGGGCGGGCGGCGTCCCGGAGTCCCGGCTGGGCCCGGAGGTCACGGAGTCGCTGCGGCGCACCGCGTCCGCGCTCTCGGCCCGGTTGCTGCTGGTGCGCCGGCCCGGGCAGGCCCGCGAGGACGACGGCGTGCGGACCCTGTTCCGCGTCACCTGCACCCGCGGGCGCGAGCGCGTCCTGGTGCGCACGTGCGCGGCCGCCGACGTGGCCGCGGCCGCCGCGGACGACGACGGCTGGACCGAGCGGCCCGGGAACCTCCTGCTGGTGTGCACGCACGGGCGCAAGGACTGGTGCTGCGCGCTGCGCGGGCGCCCGGTCGCGCAGGCGCTCGCCGCCCTGGCGCCGGACGACGTGTGGGAGTGCTCGCACCTGGGTGGCGACCGGTTCGCGGCCAGCGTGCTGACCCTGCCGACGGGGTGGACGTACGGTCGTGTGGACGCCACCGACGCGGTGGACCTGGTGGCGGCGACCGCCGCGGGCCGCGTGCTGCCCGCTCTGGCGCGCGGGCGCTGCAGCGAGGCGATGGTCGCGCAGGCCGCCGACGTGCACGCCCGCCTGGCGCTGGGCGTGGACGACGTCGCGGCCCTGCGGCCGGTCGCCGCCCGCCGCGACGGCGAGGACGAGGCGCTGTGGCACGTCGACCTGGCCGACGCGCCCGCGAGCGCCGCGCCGGGCGGGGTGCTGCGCGTGACGGTGCGGCGCACCGCCGGGTCCGAGGCCGCGCTGCTGACGTGCGGCGCCGCGCAGGAGCAGCACCCGCCCGCGTGGGACCTCGTCGCCCTGGTCGCGCGGCAACTCCCGGCCGGCTGAGCGCGGCGGCGGGGCGACGACCCCGCGGTCGTCCCGCG
Source organism: Kineococcus haloalkalitolerans (assembly GCF_050871905.1). Taxonomy (NCBI): domain Bacteria; kingdom Bacillati; phylum Actinomycetota; class Actinomycetes; order Kineosporiales; family Kineosporiaceae; genus Kineococcus; species Kineococcus haloalkalitolerans. The sequence continues at coordinate 12,475 of NZ_JBJLSH010000023.1, read as the reverse complement.
GTGGTGGGAGTCAGCGACCGTTCACAGGAGTCGGACGTCATCGTCGCCGAAGGCGGCCACCAGGTCCTCGGGGGTGTCGTCGAAGTCGTCGGCGACGGCCACTCGCCCCTGCCAGGCTCCGGGACGACGCGCTCCGCGTGAGCGCGCGGGCACCAGGCGAGCCACAGGCTTGCCTGATCGGGTGATCACCACGTCCTCGCCCCGCTCGACCGCTTCGAGCAGGTGGGACAGGTACGTCTTCGCCTCCTGCACGTCGACCGTCCACGTCATGGCTCCACGGTAGGGACCACCTCAGACTGAGTCGGCCGTCTCCACAGTGCGCAGCGGTCGCCGCGACGTCGCCGTCGTCCTGCCCGCGGAGCTGGCCGCTGGCTCACGGCCCCGCCCGTTCGCCCGCGGGGGAACCGGGTGACGTCCGGGCGCGCGGACGGCCACGATCGGGCCGTGGACCTCCTGGTGCTGGGCGGCACCCGCTTCGTCGGCCGGGCCCTGCTGGACGCCGCGCTGGCGCGCGGCTGGGACGTCACCGCGCTGCACCGCGGCCGCACGGGCGCCCCGCCGCCGGGGGTGCGGGTGCTGCACGCCGACCGCACCGACGATCGGGAGTTCGCGGCCGCGGTGGGCGGGCGCCGGTGGGACGCCGTGGTGGACACGTGGGCTGGCGCCCCGCGGGTGGCGACCGCGGCCGCCCAGGTGCTGGCGGGGAGCACCGGGGGGTACGCCTACGTCTCCAGCGCCTCGGTCTACGTCTGGGGCGAGCACGTCGACGAGACCTCGCCTCTCGTGGACGGCGACCCCGCCGGCGGCGACGAGGTCGACTACGCGGCCGCCAAGCGCGGGGCCGAGCTGGGCGTCCTGGCCTCCTCCCCCGGCGCCCTGCTGGCGCGCGCCGGTCTGGTCCTGGGCCCGCGCGAGGACATCGGCCGGCTGCCGTGGTGGTTGCGGCGCGCCGCCGCCGGCGGGCGGGTCGTGGCCCCCGGCCACCCGGGCCGGCCGCTGCAGTTCGTCGACGCCCGCGACCTGGCGGCGTTCGTGCTGGACTCCCTCGTGGCCGGTGCCGGCGGCGCGGTCGACGTGGCCAGCCGCTCCGGGCACACCACCACGGCGGGCCTGCTGCGGGCGTGCGTGGAGGTCACCGGCTCGGACGCGGAACTGGTGTGGGTGGACGAGCAGCGGCTGGCCGCGGCGGGCGCGCAGCCGTGGACGCACCTGCCGTGCTGGGTGCCGACGAGCGGGGAGTTCGCCGGGTTCCTGGAGGCTGACACCTCCCGCGCCGCGGCCGCCGGTCTGCGCTGCCGGCCCGTGGAGGAGACGGTGGCCGACACGTGGGAGTGGCTGCAGCGCGAGGGGTTCCCGGCGCAGCGCCCGGACCGGCCGGTGCACGGGCTGCCGCGGGAGCTGGAGGACGGGCTGCTGCGGGCGGCGGGCCGGGAGGCGCGGAACTGACGCCGGTCCTGCGGATCCCGGTGTGACGACCACGCGGTCAGGACGGCAGCAGCTCGGGTGCGATCTCGTGCAGGTGAGCGGCCACCGCCGCCTCCAGCCGCTCCGAGGGAGCGATCGCGGAGTACGCCGAGTCGAGCTGGTCCCACAGCGAGGCGTCCGCCTCCGAGAGCTCCTCCCAGCCGGTGGGCCGAAACCGCAGGTACTCCTCGCGGGCGCGGGTGACGAGCTCGGCGACGTCGCTCAGACCGAGCCAGCGGTAGCCCTCGACGGCGTCCTCGATCGATCGCAGGCCGTCGCTGAAGAAGACGTTCTCGATGCCTCCACCGACCAGTCCGCCGTTCTCGGCGATGCCGTGCAGGGCCATCACCGCACCCAGGGAGCGGAGACCGGGAAGGGCTGACGCGTCCTGGCGCTCGTAGGCGTGGATGGCGCGGACGTTCAGCGCATCGATCAGCGGGGTCATCGTCTGCGCCCTCCCGGTCGTGAGCAGGTCAGGTCCGGACGCTAGCGCTCGCCTCCGACGCTCCCTGCGACTCACCGGTCATCCCGCTCACCGGGTGGGCGGCCGAGGTCGGCTCCACCTCACGGTCCCGTCGCTCCGGCGCTCGCGGAACCGCTGCGGCAGTGTCACCGTGGCGATGTGCCCAGCGCTCCGATCGAAGACGTCCCCGACGAGACGCACGCCGCCCCGCGCCGCCGCGCAGCCCGCGCCCACCAGTCGCCCCAGGAGCGACGGCCGACCAGCCTCGTCGAGGAGGAAGGCATCCCCGCGCTCGACGCGGTGCTGGAGCGCGCCGGCGGGCGGGCCGGTGGCAGCGTGTCGTTCCGCGACGCGGTCGAGGCGGTGCGTGAGGACCGCGACGGCCGGTCGTGACCGTCGTCGACGCCGCCACGGCCCCGCCTACCGCAGCACCTCCACCCGCAGCCGCGCGGTGTCGCCGACGCCGATCCCCTCGGCGCGGCGCACCGAGCGCTTCAGCGGCAGGACGTACGCGCCGTCGGCGGACTCCGGGAACACCGAGGTCGTCCAGGTCGACGCGCCGCAGGTGACGCGCACCCGCACGGACCCGAAACCGCTGGGCGGGCGCGGCAGGGCCCGGACGTCGTCGGAGGCGTCCTGCGGCAGCCGCGCGAACACCCACTCGTCGGTGCGCGCCTCCCACCGCCACAGCGGCGCGCTGAACTCCACGACGAGCGCGACGGGATCATCGGCGCTGTCCGCGGCGCTGCCGTCCGCTGCGTTCACGCGCGCAGCGGCCCGGTGACGTCGGGCACGTACCGGGAGGCGCTGCGCGGCGGGCGCCGGTACTCCCCCGCGGCGGGTCGTTCGCCCAGCTCCAGCTGCTCGGGCTCGACGTGCTCGTAGGGCACCTGGGCGAGCAGGTGGGAGATGCAGTTGAGGCGGGCGGCGCGCTTGTCGTCGGCCTCGACGACCCACCAGGGGGCGTGCTCGGTGTCGCAGCAGGCGAACATCTCGTCCTTGGCGCGGGAGAACTCCACCCAGCGGCGGCGGGACTCCACGTCCATCGCCGACAGCTTCCAGCGGCGCACCGGGTCCGACAGGCGCGAGCGCAGCCGGCGCTCCTGCTCGGCGTCGCTGACGGAGAACCAGTACTTCACCAGGACCGTGCCGGAGTCCACGAGCAGCCGCTCGAACACCGGCGCCTGCTGGAGGAACACCTCCAGCTCATCGGGGGTGCAGAAACCCATGACCCGCTCCACCCCGGCGCGGTTGTACCAGGAGCGGTCGAACAGGACGATCTCGCCGGCGGTGGGCAGGTGCTCGACGTAGCGCTGGAAGTACCACTGGCCGCGCTCGCGGGCGTCGGGCGCGGGCAGGGCGGCGATGCGCGCCGAGCGGGGGTTCAGGTACTGGGTGATCCGCTTGATCGTGCCGCCCTTGCCGGCGGCGTCGCGCCCCTCGAACACCACGACGACGCGGGTGCCGCTGCGCCGGACCCACTCCTGCATCTGCACCAGCTCGACCTGCAGCTCCAGCAGCCGCCGCTCGTAGGCGCGGCGCGGGACCTCGCCCGCACCGCCCTCCTCCCGGTCGGCGCCCGGCTCGGGCTGCAGCTCACCGCTGCGTCGCGTCGCCACCCCGCGATCGTGGACCCCCGCGGCCCCCGGGGTCCAGGCCCCGCGGGCCCTCGCGCTCGGCGCGCTCGGTGACGTGCGCGAGGAACCGCTCGGCGGCCGGCAGCAGCCGGCGCTCGGAGGACCACACCACGCCGACGTCGCGGTGAGCGCCGGCGTCGGTCAGGGGCACGGTCCGCACGGCGGGGTCCTGCTCGGGCCCGTCGGGGACGACCGCCACGCCCAGACCCGCCGCGACGAACCCGTGCAGGGAGGGCAGGTCGCCGCACTCGAAGGCGACGGCGGGCGCCAAGCCCGCGGCCGCGCTCAGCTCGTCGGTGCGACGGCGCAGCAGGGACGTGGGCGGCAGGACCAGGAACGGCTCGCCGGCGACGTCGGCGAGGGTGAGCGCGTCGCGCCGCGCGAGGCGGTGGGCGGCGGGCAGGGCCAGGCGCAGCGGCTGGCGCGCCAGGCGCCGCCACCGCAGCGCCGGTCCCACGGGCCGCAGGGCCGTCAGCTCCAGGTCGACGTCGCCGCGGGCGGTGAGCGACGTGGTGAGCTCGTCGCGCGCCGGGCGCAGCTCGAAGCCGACCCGGGGGTGCCGCGCGCGGAAGCCGGCCAGCAGGTCGGGCACGAGCCAGGCCCCCAACGACGCCTGGAAGGCCAGGACCACGGTGCCCGCCCCGGGGTCGACCGCCTGCTCCACGGCCGCCAGGCCGTCGTCGAGCGCGTGCAGGGCGGCGTCGACGTGCCGCTTGAACGCGGCGCCGGCGCGCGTGGGGCGCAGCGAGCGCCCGGAGCGGCGCAGCAGCGGGGTGCCGACCTCGGCCTCCAGCCGGGCCAGAGCGCGGGACACCCCCGACTGGCTGACGCGCTCGCCGGCGCTGACGTCGGTGACGCTCACGCCGTCGGCGACCTGCTGGAACCAGCGGAGGGCCTGCGTGTCCATCCCGCATGACGCCACGTCATGGGTGACATGCGCAAGGTTCATTGGACGCATGGACGGGGTGCCGCGGACACTGGAGGCATGACCGACCCCGGCACCTCGACCCCCGTCACGACCCGATCCGGCTGGCTGTCCGCCCTGCGCCACGTCGCCCGCCCGCGCCCGTCCGAGCAGGCCGTCGTCGCCGCGATGCCCGCCACCCGCGGCGCCTCGGTCGTCGTCCTGCCGGCCTCCCGCCGCGCCGTCGACTGACGCGCGGGCCCGCGCCGCGCTGCCCTGGAGGGCGGGGCGGTGACGTGCTAGACCTGCCTGGGGCCCTCGGGCCCGAGGCGTCGCCGGCCGGCCCGTGACGGGTCGCCGGCCGGTGGGCACCTCCTCAGGTCGACGAGGACACGAGGAGCACGGCCGTGACGACACGTTCGACGACCGGCGGGGACCTGACCGTCGAGAAGGCCCCCTTCCTGAACCCGGGGGCGAAGCTCCCGTTCGTCCTGCTGGTGACGTGCTTCGCCGCGTGGGGCACCGCCGCGAACATGACAGACCCGCTGGTCAGCGTGTTCCGCACGATCTTCAGCATGAGCAACTTCCAGTCGGCGCTGGTGCAGTCCGCCTACTACGGCGCCTACTTCCTGCTCGCGCTGCCGGCGGCGTTCATCAACCGGCGCTTCTCCTACAAGACCGGCGTGCTGCTGGGCCTCGGCCTGGCCGCCGGCGGAGCCTTCCTGTTCTTCCCGGCCGCGCAGTCCATGACGTACGGCTGGTTCCTGGTGGCCCTGTTCACGCTGGCCGCCGGGCTGTCGATCCTGGAGACGTCGGCCAACCCGTTCGTCATGGCGATGGGACCAGACGACAGCGCCACCCGCCGCCTGAACCTGGCGCAGGCCTTCAACCCGGTCGGCACGAACCTCGGCGTCCTGCTGGCCGCGGTCTTCATCCTGCCGAACCTGAACAGCGCCACCGCCGAGGAGCGCGCGGCCCTGGATCCGGAGGCGCTGCGCGCGATCCAGGCCGAGGAGCTGGACGCCGTCATGGCGCCGTACCTGGGCATGGGCGTCGCGCTCGTGCTCATCTGGCTCGGCATCGCCGCGGTGCGGATGCCCGACCACGTCGGCACCGACGTCGAGGAGGGCCACGAGACGCACTTCGCCGCGACGCTGAAGAGGCTGCTGGCCAACCGCCACTACCGCTTCGGCGTGGTCGCCCAGTTCTTCAACGTCGGCGCGCAGACCTGCGCGTGGACGTTCACCCTGCAGTACGCCGCGGAGGCCGTGGGGGCGTCCTCGACCGAGCAGGGGGTGTGGCTGCAGGCCAGCCTGATCGTGTTCCTCGTCTCGCGCTTCCTCATGGTGTGGCTCATGGGGTACGTGCGCGCGGCGTTCCTCATGCTGCTCATGACGGTGCTCGGCGTCGTGCTGTGCGCGGTGGCGGTCCTGTCCCCGGACCTCGTGGGGATGCTGGCCGTGGTGGGGCTGTCGCTGTGCCTGTCGCTGCTGTTCCCGACGATCTACGGGATCGCGCTGCGGGGGCTGGGCGAGGACACCAAGTTCGGCGCCGCCGGGCTGGTCATGGCGATCCTGGGCGGTGCGCTGCTGCCGCTGGTGCACGGGGCGACGATCGACGCGACGAGCGCGACCACCGCCTACCTGGTGCCGGGTGCCTGCTTCGCCGTGGTGGCGGCGTACGCGCTGTTCAGCCTGCGCGCGGACCGCGAGCCCGCGGCGGCGCCCGCCTGAGCGCCGCCGCGGGTCAGCGCGTCAGCGCACGGCAGCGGCCGCGTTCACGAGCCCCTCGCCGAAGAACCCGTTGCGCTCCTTCGTGCCGGTGCACTGCTGGACGCCCGCGGGGCAGGGCACGTCGGTGGCCTGCTGCTCGAGGCGCTCCACGAGCTGGGCGCCGCTGAGCTCGGGGTGCGCGGACTTCACGAGCGCCAGGACGCCGGCGGCGTGCGGGGACGCCATCGAGGTGCCGCTCTTGGTCCCGTACCCGCCGCCCAGGACGGTCGACAGGATCGCGCGTCCGGGGGCGGCGACGTCGACGACGCCGTCGCCGTAGTTGGAGAAGCTCGACTTCGCCCCGCTGCGGTCGGTCGAGGAGACGGTCACGACGCCCTCGACCTCGGCGGGGATGTCGAGGCAGTCGTTCCCGATCGGACGGGAGACGGGCGTGCTGTCGTTGGGGCTGGAGGTGTCGACGGTCTTGTTCGCCAGGTCGACGTTCGAGTTCCCCGCGGCGGCGACGTTGGCGATCCCCCGGTCCTGGGTGTACCGGACGGCGCGCTGCACGGCGGTCTTGACGGCGCGCTGGTCGGCGTCGTCGTCGCACCAGAACTGCCACGGGTCGATGTAGTAGCTGTTGTTGGTGATGTCGGCGCCCGTGGCGGCCGCGTGCATGAACCCGCAGATCGCGGCCTCGGCGAAGATGAACCCGTCGTCGTTGACGACCTTGACGGCGGACATCCGCACGCCGGGGGCGACGCCGACGATGCCGATCCCGTTGCGGGCCGCGGCGATCGTCCCGGCCACGTGGGTGCCGTGGTCGCTCGTGGTGGGCTGCCACGCGGCGTAGGAGGTGTCCGGGACGCCGCTGAGGCAGCTCGCGGAGGCGGCGGTGTCGACGTTCGGCGCCAGGTCGGGGTGGCCGCCCTCGATGCCGGAGTCCAGGACGGCGACGAGCACGTCCCGGCTGCCGTCGGTGACCTGGTGGGCGGCGTCGGCGCCGATGAGCTGCAGGTCCCACTGCTCGCCCTCGCGGGGGTCGGGGACCGCGGTGGTGGCGTCCTCGACGTTCCCGGTGCGCTGGGCGAGGGTGCGGGCGTTCCCGCGGCCCGGCTCGCCGGGGCGCAGGGGGTCGCTGATCTCCCAGGTCGGGTCGGTCTCCACGACGGCGGCCGTGCGGGTGGCGCCGACGGACTCGACGGCCTTCTCCGCGCGCAGGCGCTCGGCGAAGTCGCTCCTGCCCGACTGCGCGACGACGACGCCGATCTCGGCCCAGGACTGCACGACGGTGCCGCCGGCGGCGGTGACGGCGCGCTCGACCTTGAGCGTCTGGCCGCGGTTGGCCTTCGCCACGTTGACGGTGTAGTTCATCGGGACGGCCGCGGCGGCGGTCGCGGAGGTGCCGGCGGTCGCGCTGCTCGCGGTGGGCGCGGCACCCGCGTGCGGGGCACCGACGGTCAGGCTGATCGCGGCGGCCAGGGCGGCGCCCGTGGCCAGGGTCCTGCGGGTGCTGGTGGTCGTGGTGCGGGTGGTCGTGGTGCGGGGCACGGCGCTCCTCGGTGAGTGCCGGGCACGGCGGCGCGCAGGCGTCACCGCGCCCGGGTCAGGGCTGTTTCCACGAGCAACGTGCTCACGGAAGAGAGCCGTATCTGAACACAACGTCGTGGACCCGTCCAGTACGCCGCAGCAACTTCCTCGCCGGCGCGGCACGTCCACCGGCCGGCGAGGCCCCCCTCAGCCGATGCGGAACCGCGCGACGAGGTCGTCCACGAGGGCGTTCCAGTCCTCGTCGACGACCCGGCGGGAGGGGTCGGCGTCGTACCAGTCGACGATCTCGCGGGCGCCCCGCTCGAACGGGACGGTCGCCGTCCAGCCCGGCACCACGCTGCGCACCTTGCTGTTGTCGAACACCGCCGAGTGCGTCTTGTCGCCCAGCAGCGAGGCGCCCCGCTCGGGGTCGGCGGCGGCGATCTGCTCGGAGGGCACGTGGACGATCCGAGCCTCGACGCCGGCGGCCGCGGCCAGCGCGTGGGCGATCTGGTCCCAGGTCAGCACGTCGTCGGAGGTGATGTGGAACGCCTCCCCCAGCGTGCGGGGGTGGCCCAGCAGCGGGACGAAGGCCCGCGCGAAGTCGGTGTGGTGCGTCAGCGTCCACAGCGACGAGCCGTCGCCGTGCACGACGACCTCCTGCCCGCGGCGCATGCGCTCCACGGCCGACCACCCGCCGTCGAGCGGGACGAGCGTGCGGTCGTAGGTGTGCGAGGGGCGCACCACCGTGGCCGGGAACCCGCGGTCGCGGTAGGCCTCGACGAGGACGTCCTCGCAGGCGGCCTTGTCGCGGCTGTACTGCCAGAACGGGTTGCGCAGGGGCGTGGACTCGGTGATCGGCAGTCGCGCCGGGGGCGTCTGGTAGGCGGAGGCGGAGCTGATGAAGACGTACTGCCCCGTCCGCCCCTCGAACAGCTCCAGGTCGGTGCGCACGTGCTCGGGCGTGAAGGCGACGAAGTCGGCGACGGCGTCGAACTCGCGGTCCCCCAGCGCCTCGCGCACGGAGGCCGGGTCGCGCACGTCGGCGACGACCCGCTCCACGCCCTCCGGCAGGTCGCGCCGCCCGCTGCCGCGGTTGAGCACGGTCACCTCGTGCCCGCGCTGCACCGCCTCGGCCACGCAGGCGGAGCTGATGATCCCGCTACCACCGATGAACAACGTCCGCAGGGCGCTCACCCGTCGCACCGTACGCAGCCGGCGCCGGCCGGGCGAGCCGGGCGGTGGTGGACCGGGTGCGGGAGCGCCCCGGACGCGGGTGTGAGCGCGGCCACGGCGGGTAGGGACAGGGTGACGGACCACCGATCGATGGAGGAGGCACCATGGCCACCGGCGAGACCGGCTTCGACGACGTCACGTTCGACCTGATCTCCGTGCAGTACCACTCCCTGAAGGCCGGGCACGACTACGGCCAGTACGTCCGCGACGCCCGCAACGCCGGGCGCGACGACATCGCGCAGTTCTTCGAGCAGGTCATGCAGGAGGACTCCCAGCGCGCGGCCAGGGCGCACGAGTTCCTGAAGGACCTCTCCGGCAGCAGCTCCTCGGGCCCCGCCGTCTCCTGAGCCGCCGCACCACCCCACCCACGACCCACCAGGAGGACCCGTGGCCAGCGACCGCAGTTCGTCCACCCGCACCGACGACCTGACCGTGAGCAGGTCCCGGCGCACTCCCGTGCAACTGGCGTCCCTGCTCGTCGGCGCGACGTTCCTGCTCGTCGGCGTCCTCGGCTTCGTGCCGGGGATCACCACCGGCGTCGGTGACATGACCTTCGCCGGGCACGAGTCCGGCGCCCACCTGCTGGGCGTCTTCCACGTCTCGGTGCTGCACAACCTGCTGCACCTGCTGTTCGGCGTCGCGGGCCTCGCCCTGGCCCGCACGGCCGCCCTCGCCAAGGCGTACCTGCTCGTCGGCGGCGTGGCCTACCTCGGCCTGTTCGTCTACGGCCTCGTGGTCGCCGAGCAGAGCGGGGCGAACTTCGTGCCGGTCAACCGGGCCGACGACTGGCTGCACCTGGGCCTCGGCCTGGGCATGGTCGGCCTGGCGCTGCTCATGCCGGGCCGCCTGTCGCACGGGACCGCCGTGGGCCGCAGCGGCAGGACCGCCGGCGGGAACGCGCAGTAGGAGAGTGCGGTGCGCGCGGGGTCCCAGGGCCCGCGCGCACCGCGCACCCGCGGGCCTCACAGCCCCAGCAGGCGCACCCCCGCGAGGGCGACGCCGGCGACGAGCAGCCAGGCCGCCAGGCCGAGGGCCAGCGAGCGCCGGTCGGTGCGCACCAGCCGCGGCACGTCGATGCCCGTGCCCAGGCCGAACAGCGCCGCCACCAGCAGCACGTCCTGCACCCGCGCCACCCCGGTCAGCAGCTCCCCGGGCAGGACGCCGGTGGCCCGCAGCGCCACGGCGGCGACGAACCCCACCACGAACAGGGGCAGCAGCGCAGGCCGGTGCGCGCGGCCCCCGGCGCGCGCGCGGCGACGCCGGGACAGCCCGACGAGCAGGACGAGGGGCGCCAGCAGCAGCACCCGGGCCAGCTTGACCGCCACGACGGTCGCCAGCGCCCCGGTCACGAGGTCGCCGACCGCCACGGCCTGGCCGACGTCGTGGACGCTGGCCCCGGCCCACGCGCCGAACCCCTGCACGTCCAGCCCCAGCGGGCCGCGCAGCAGGGGCAGCAGGCCGATCGCCAGCGTCCCGCAGAGGGTGACGAGCGCGATCGCGGTGGTGGTGTCGTCCTCGTCGGCGTCGGTGGCCGGCCGCACGGCGGCGATGGCGGAGGCCCCGCAGATCGAGAACCCGGTCGCCACGAGCAGGGTCCGCTCGCGCCGCACCCGCAGCAGCCGGCCCAGGAGGAGCGTCCCGGCGAAGGTGACCGCGACGGTGCCGAGGACGAGGACCGCGCCGGCGGCGCCGAGGCCGAGGACCTGCGCCAGCGGGACCTGCAGACCCAGCAGGACGACGGCGGCGCGCAGCAGGCGCCGGGAGGCGAACGCGGTGGCCGGGCGGAACGCCGGCCGGTGCAGGCCCGTGCTGCCCAGCACCGCGCCGAGCACGACGGCCGCCGTCGAGGCCGGCAGCAGCGGCAGCGCGGCCCCGGCGGTCAGCGCCGCGACCGTGGCCGCCCCGACGAGGACGGCGCCCGGCCACCAGGGCGGCAGGCGGGCGGGCCGGGGGGCGGTCACCGGGTCGGGCACCGGACCAGGGTGGTCGCAGGCCCCCGGCGCCCTCGCGGCGGGGTCGGGCGCGTGTGCGCGGGGCCGCCCGCGTGTCCGCCTTGCGCGATCACGGGATCGGAGGAAGCTCGGGGTGTGCGCCTGGGAACAGCCATCTTCCTGCTCGCCGTGGGGGCGGTCCTCCGCTTCGCGGTGACCCTCGAGGTGTCCGGGGTGGACCTGCAGACGGTGGGGGTCATCCTCATGGTCGTGGGGGTCCTCGGGATCGTCCTGGAGTTCGCGTTCTTCCGGCCGCGGTCCCGTGCGAGCAGCACCTCCGCCGACGGCGGGTACTCCGACCGCGGGTACTGAGGTGCGCCCCGGCGCGTGGTCGACGCTGGGCAGCCCCGCCGCGGCGGCCGCGCTGGCCCGCAGCGGGGTCGGGCGCGTGGTCCTGGACGCCCAGCACGGCCTGTGGGACGAGTCCTCGGTGCTCGCCGCCCTCGCGACGCTGCGCGGGACGGCACCGCCGGACGTGGAGGTCCTCGTGCGGTTGCCGCGCGAGGACCCGGCCTGGACCGGGCGCGTCCTGGACGCCGGGGCCGACGGCGTCGTCGTCCCGCTCGTGGAGGACGCGGCGGCCGCCGGGCGGGCGGCGCGCGCCTGCCGCTACCCGCCGCGCGGCGGGCGCAGCTGGGGGCAGCTGGCGCCGCTGTGGACGGGGGCGGTCGAGGACCCGGCGCGCGCCGACGCGCGGGTGCGGTGCGTCGTCATGGTGGAGTCGCCGGGGGCGCTGGAGCGGGTGGAGGCCATCGCCGCCGTGCCCGGGGTGGACGAGGTGTTCGTCGGCCCCTACGACCTGGCCCTCTCGCTGGGGACCACGCACGCGGAGCTGCTGGCGGCCACCGCGCCGGACGACCCGCTGCCCCGGGTGGTGGCGGCCTGCCGCGCGGCGGGGATCAGCGCGGGCGCCTTCGGGGGCGCGGTGGAGCCGGCCCGCGCGCTGGCGGCGCTGGGTTTCGACGAGGTCGCCGTGGCGGTGGACGCCACGGTCCTCGCCGAGGGCGCGGCTGCGGCCGCGGCGGCCCTCGCCGGGAGCGACCGGGACTGATCCCGGCCGCCCCCACGGGTCTCAGGCGGTGACGGCGAGGCTGACGGTGGCGAAGGAGTGCCGCGGCAGCCGCACGCGCAGGCGCCCGCCCTCCAGCGTCGCGGTCTCGTCGGCGTCCCGGACGACGACGGGGGTGGCGTCGGCGGTGTTGTGCGCGGTCAGCTCGTCGGCGGTCAGGAGCCGCACGCGCGCGTCGGAGACCGCGGCGCCGCGCAGGTCGAGGTCCACCTCGAGGTCGTCGACGGCGTCGAGGTTCGTCAGCGAGAGGAGGACGCGGCCGTCCTTGGTGCTCGCGGTGGCCGTGAACGTCTGCAGCTCCTCGTCCCCGACCGTCCGCACGGGCGAGGGGGTGCGCAGGTGCAGGGGCAGGGAGTCGGCGTCGTGGTGGCCCTTGTTCATCGCGAACACGTGGTAGCTGGGCGTCAGGACCAGCGCGTCCCCGTCGGTCAGGATCATCGCCTGCAGCACGTTGAGGGTCTGGGCGATG
>NZ_JBJLSH010000022.1:0-66024 GCF_050871905.1 Kineococcus haloalkalitolerans | reverse complement strand
GCACCACGGGAGCGGGCACCACGGGAGCGGGCACCACGGGAGCGGGCACCACGGGAGCGGGCACCACGGGAGCGGGCACCACGGGAGCGGGCACCACGGGAGCGGGCACCACGGGAGCGGGCACCACCGGGACGACCGGGAGCGGGACCACGGGGGTCACCGGGAGCACGGGGGCCACCGGGACCACGGGCCGTGCGGGCCGGGGCGCCGGGCGCGCGGGCAGCGGCACGACGGCCGGCGCGACGGGCGCGGCGACGGGACCCGGCACCGCGGTCGCGGGCGCGGTGGCGGGCACCACGGCGGGCGCGGCCGGCGCGGAGGCCGCCGCCACGGCGGCGGCGGCGGGCGAGGGACCCCACCCGGGGTCCGCGGCTCCCCAGGAGGCGCTGGGCACGAGCGCGGGGACGGCGGAGGGCGGGCCGGCCACCGGGACGACGGCGGTGGTCGCCGGCGCCGCGCCGCGGGAGGACAGCTCGCCGGCCGCCGACCCCGGACCGGCGGCCGCGGACCCGGCGGCCGCGGTGCCGGTGGTCGTGGTGCCGGTGGCCGCGGTGCCGGTGGCCGCGGCGGGCGCCACGGCCGGGGCGGCGAGCGCGGCGGGGCGGTCGTCGGCGCGGACGAGGGCGGAGGCGCCGGCGCTCAGGGCGATGCCGAGCGCGGCGCCGACGACGAGGAGGCCGCCGCTGCCGAGGGCGCGCGGGACGGACGTCGGGAGGTGGGTCACGGGGTTCTCCGGGGATCTGCGGACGGTGCGGCGCCACGGCGGGCGCGGTGCGCGAACCTACGCAGCGGTGCGCGGCGGACACGGCGCGCGAGCGGCCGCGGGACCCGGACGGCGCAGGGCCGCGGCCCCGGTTCCACCCGTCCTCCCCACCGGCCCGCACGCTCCGGGCAGGGACCGTCACAGCCGCGGCGGCGGGCCCCGCGGGCACCCCGGGACGCCGAGACCCCGCCGACCGGGTGGTCGGCGGGGTCTCGGCGGCGGGGCGCGGCGGGCCCGGCGGGCGTCAGGCGGTGACGACGACCGGCACGATCATCGGCCGGCGGCGGTGCTTCTGGCTGACCCAGGTGCCGACGGTGCGGCGCACGATCTGCTGCAGCTGGTAGGTGTCCACCGGGCCGGTGGAGGCCTCGTTCAGCGCGGCCTCGACCTTGGAGCGGATGCCCGCGAAGCGGTCGTCGCCGTCACCGATGAACCCCCGGGCGTTGAACTCCGGCCCGGAGACGACCTTGCCGGTGACCGAGTCCACGGCGACGAAGATGGAGATGAACCCCTCCTCGCCGAGGATGCGGCGGTCCTTGAGGTCGGCCTCGGTGATCTCCCCGACGCTGGAGCCGTCGACGTACACGTACCCGACGGGCACGGCGCCCGTGATGGCGGCCTTCCCGTCGACGAGGTCGACGACGACGCCGTCCTCGGCGATGACGACGCGCTCGCGGGGCACGCCGGTCTTGACGGCCAGGTCGCCGTTGGCGATGAGGTGCCGGTACTCGCCGTGCACGGGCATGACGTTCTTCGGCCGCAGGATGTTGTAGCAGTACAGGAGCTCCCCGGCGCTGGCGTGCCCGGAGACGTGGATCTTCGCGCTCTGCTGGTGCACGACGGTGGCGCCCAGGCGGGCCAGGCCGTTGATGACGCGGAACACCGCGTTCTCGTTGCCGGGGATGAGGGAGCTGGCCAGCACGACGGTGTCGCCGGCGTTGACGGAGATGCGGTGGTCGCGGTTGGCCATCCGCGACAGGGCCGCCATCGGCTCGCCCTGGGAGCCGGTGCACATGAGGACGACGCGGTCCTCGGGCAGGTCGTCGACCTGCTTGAGGTCGATGAGCACGCCCGGGGGCACGTCGAGGTAGCCGAGGTCGGCGGCGATGCCCATGTTGCGGACCATGGAGCGCCCGACGAGGGCGACCTTGCGCCCGTGCGCGTCGGCGGCGTGCAGGACCTGCTGGACGCGGTGCACGTGGCTGGCGAAGGAGGCGACGATGATGCGCCGCTCGGCGCGGCCGAACAGCTGCTCCAGCACGGGGCCGATGTCGCGCTCGGGCGCGGTGAACCCGGGGACCTCGGCGTTGGTGGAGTCGACGCAGAACAGGTCCACGCCCTCCTCGCCGAGGCGGGCGAAGGCCCGCAGGTCGGTGATGCGCCCGTCCAGCGGGAGCTGGTCCATCTTGAAGTCGCCGGTGTGCAGCACGAGCCCGGCGTCGGTGCGGATCGCCACGGCCAGCGCGTCCGGGATGGAGTGGTTCACGGCGATGAACTCGCACGAGAAGGGGCCGAGCTGCTCGGTCTGCCCCTCCTTGACCGCGTGCGTGAACGGCCGGATGCGGTGCTCCTTGAGCTTGGCCTCGATGAGGGCCAGCGTCAGCTGCGAGCCCAGCAGCGGGATGTCGGGACGCATCCGCAGCAGGTAGGGGACGGCGCCGATGTGGTCCTCGTGCCCGTGGGTGAGGACGACCGCGACGATGTCGTCGAGGCGGTCGGCGATCGGGCCGAAGTCCGGCAGGATCAGGTCGACGCCGGGCTGGTGGTCCTCGGGGAACAGGACGCCGCAGTCGACGACCAGCAGCTTGCCGCGGTGCTCGAACACCGTCATGTTGCGCCCGACCTCGCCCAGGCCGCCGAGGCCGACGACGCGCAGGGCGCCGTCGGCCAGCGGGGGCGGGCTCGTCAGCTCGGGGTGGGGGTGGCTCATGCGGCTCCTCCTGCGGCCGTGGTGGCCGCGACCGGGTGGTGGGTGGTGCTGGAAGCGATCAGGGACCCGCGCGCCCCGGCGAGGTCGGCGGCGAGCACGGCGGCCTCCTCCTCGGTGGCGGCGAGCAGGGGCGCGCGCACGACGCGGTTGCGGGTGACGCCGAGCAGCTCGAGGGCGGCCTTGACGGCGACGACGCCCTGCGTGCGCTCCATGATCCCGCGCACGACGGGCAGCAGCTCGGTGTGCACGGCGCGGGCGGTGGCGAGGTCGCCGGCGTCGACCGCGGCGACCATCCGGGCGTAGGCGCGGCCGGCGACGTGCGCGACGACGCTGACGATCCCGGAGGCGCCGTGCGCGAGGAGCGCCAGGTTCAGCGCGTCCTCGCCGGAGTACCAGGCCAGGTCGGTGCGGGCCAGGACGTGGGAGGTGGCGGTCAGGTCGCTCTTGGCGTCCTTGACGGCGACGATCCGCGGGTGCTCGGCGGCGCGCACGAGCGTCTCGGTGGCGATCGCGACGCCGGCGCGGCCGGGGATGTCGTAGAGCATGACCGGCAGGCCGGTGGCGTCGGCGACGGTGCGGAAGTGCTGCAGGAGCGCCGGCTGGGGCGGCTTGGAGTAGTAGGGCGTCACCACGAGCAGGCCGTGGGCGCCGGCGCGCTCGGCGGCCCGGGCGAGCTCGACGCTGTGCGCGGTGTCGTTGGTCCCGGCTCCGGCGAGGACGGAGGCGCGGTCGCCGACGGCCTCGAGGACGGCGCGCAGCAGCCGGTCCTTCTCGGCGTCGGAGGTGGTGGGCGACTCCCCCGTGGTCCCGCTGACGACGAGCCCGTCGTGGCCCTCCTCGTCGACGAGGCGGACGGCCAGCTCGGCGGCGGCCGCGGTGTCCAGGGCGCCGTCGCCGGTGAAGGGGGTCACCATCGCGGACAGCACCGCTCCGAAGGGGCGCGGTGGTGTCGGCGCGGTGGCGGTCGGCATGCCCCCGAGGCTACCGCCGCGGGGCGGCACCTCCCCCGCCACCTCACCGGACGCGCCCCGGACGCGCCCCGGACGTGGGAGGACCCGGTCGCTGCCCGCTCGGGGGTCCGGGCAGCGACCGGGTCCAGGGGCGTCATCGCGCACGCCCCGCCGGGCGTTACACCGCCCCCCCGCTCAGGCGCCGAGGGTGACGTGCACGCCGCGCTCGTCGACGGTGGCGCGCACGCCGGACAGGCGGTCCACCACCACGTCGGCGTCCAGCGGCCCGGTGGGGTGGGTGGTGCGCACGGCGAGGGTGGCGCAGCCGGCGGCGCGGGCGGCGGCCAGGCCGGCGGGGGCGTCCTCGACGACGAGGCAGTCGGCCGGGTCGACACCGAGGCGGCGCGCGCCCAGCAGGAAGCACGCCGGGTCGGGCTTGCCGCGCTCGACGTCGTCGAACGTGACGAGCGCGCCCGGGACCGGCAGGGCGCCGGCGCGCATCCGGGCCGCGGCCAGGGCGCTGCCGCAGCTGGTCACCACCGCCCAGCGGTGCGGCGGCAGGACGTCGAGCAGGGCCGCCACCCCGGGCAGCTGCACGACGCCGTCGACGTCGGCGACCTCGAGGGCGTCGATGCGCGCGCTGGCGCGGGCGACGGCCTCCTCGTCGACGTGCCCGTCCACCCCCGCGCCGCCGACGAGCTGGCGCACGATCTCGGCGGCGGGCCGGCCGTGGCCGTGGGCGGCCCGCAGCTCCTCGGCGCCGATCCCGCTCTCCAGCGCCCAGGTCGTCCAGCTGCGGGTGATGGCCGCGGAGGAGTCGACGAGCGTGCCGTCCATGTCGAAGAGGACGGCGGCGAAGGGGCGGCCCCAGGGGGACGCGGTCGTGGAGGTCACCGCCGCACGGTACGAGGGGGTGCCGGGGCGCCCGCGGCTGGGCCGGGCGGTGGGTACCGGCCGCCGCGGGGCCCGGCCGGGGCGGGCGCGTGCCAGGCTGGGCGCCGCGCGCCGGGGGGCGTCCACGCGCGGTGGGCGGCGGAGGGCGGCGCGCGGGAGGGGCCACGTGGACGGCGCGACGACCCGGACGGCCGAGCACCCGCTCACCGGTGCGGGGACGGGGGCCGGCGCGGCGACGTCGCTGGCGACGGTGTGCCTGTCGGGGACGCTGGAGGACAAGCTGCGCGCGGCCGCGGCCGCGGGGTTCGACGCGGTGGAGGTGTTCGAGCCGGACCTCGTGGCGTGCCCGCTGCCGCCGGCCGACGTGCGCCGCCTGGCCGCCGACCTGGGCCTGGCCGTGGCGCTCGCCCAGCCGTTCCGCGACCCCGACTCCACCGACCCGGCGGCGGTCGCCCGCACCCGCGAGCGGCTGCGCCGCAAGGCGCGCACGGCCCGCGCGCTGGGCACCGACCTGCTCCTGGTGTGCAGCGCGGTGGGCGAGGACGCGGTCGCCGACGACGACCGGCTGGCCGGGCAGCTGGCCGCCCTGGCCGACGTGGCCCGCGAGGAGGGCGTGCGGCTGGCGTACGAGGCGCTGGCGTGGGGCCGGCACGTGGCCGACTACCGGCACTCCCTGCGGGTGGTGCGCGCGGCCGGGCACGAGCACCTGGGCGTGTGCCTGGACTCCTTCCACGTCCTCTCCCGCGGCGACGACACGGCCGGTCTGGCCGACGTGCGCGGCGAGGAGGTGTTCTTCCTGCAGCTGGCGGACGCGCCGCGGCTGTCGATGGACGTGCTGCCGTGGAGCCGGCACTTCCGCTGCTTCCCCGGGCAGGGCGACCTGGACGTGGCGGGGTTCACGGCGGCCGTGCTGGCCACCGGGTATGCCGGGCCGCTGTCGCTGGAGGTGTTCAACGACGTCTTCCGGCAGACCGACCCGCGGCGCACGGCCGTGGACGGGCTGCGCTCGCTGCGGCGGCTGGCCGACGTCGTCCACCGCGCGGCCGGGGACGGTGCGGCGGGCGGGGACGTGCCCGCGCCGCGCCGGGAGGTGGTGCGCGCGGCGGCGCGCCCGCTGCCGGCAGCGCCGGCCCCGGCGGGCTGGGCGTTCACCGAGGTCGCCGCGCCCGGACCGGTGGAGGCGGAGGCGGCGCAGCTGCTGCAGCGGCTGGGCTTCGCGCGCGAGGGCGTGCACCGCAGCGCGCCGGTGACCCTGTGGCGCAACGGGCCGGTGCGCGTCGTCGTCAACGCCCGTGCCGCGGGGGCGCAGGACGCGGCCGGCGGCACGGGCGGCGCGCGGATCTCCGCCCTGGGGCTGCGCACGCCGCAGCCGGCGGCGCTGGAGCAGCGCGCGCGCCGGCTCCTGGCGCCCGTGGTGGCGCGGCCGGTGGGTCCGGGCGAGGCGGACATCCCGTCGCTGGAGGCGCCGGACGGGACGTGGCTGCAGTTCTGCCCGCCGGACGACAGCTGGCTGGGCGACTTCACGGCGGCGCCGCCCGCCGTGGCCCACGGCCCGGTGCTGACGGGTGTGGACCACGTGGCGCTGCCGCAGCGCTTCGGGGAGTTCGACACCGCGAGCCTGTTCTTCCAGTCCGTGGTGGGGCTGGAGGCGCTGCCCGGCACGGAGGTCGCCGGCCCGCACGGACTGGTGCGCAGCCGCGCGCTGACCGACCCGGCCGCGGACCTGAGCGTCGTGCTGAACGTGGGCCCCTCCGGCGCGGCGCTGCGCGGGCGCGCCGTCGTGGCCGGGCACGTCGCGTTCCGCACGCCCGACGCCGTGGCCGCGGCCCGCGCCGTGACCGCGGGCGGTGGACGGCTGCTGGCCGTGCCGGGCAACTACTACGACGACCTGGCGGACCGGTACGGGCTCGACGCCGGGCGGCTCGCGGAGCTGCGGGAGGCCTCGGTGCTGTACGAGCGGGACGCCGACGGCGAGCTGCTGCACTTCTGCACGGCCTCGCTGACGGGCGGGCTGTTCGTGGAGGTCGTGCAGCGCACCGGCGCGCACCGCGGGTTCGGCAGCGCCGACGCGGCCGTGCGCCTGGCCGCCCAGTCGCGCTGGAGCGCATGAACGGCCCGCGCAGCGGGTAGGCCCGACTCGTCACGACCGAGGAGACGGGAGACGTCCGTGCAGATCGGCTACAAGCTCGCCACCGAGGCCTTCGGGCCGAAGGAGATCATCCGCCAGGCCGTGGCCGCCGAGGAGGCCGGCTACGACTTCGTGGAGATGAGCGACCACTTCCACCCGTGGCTGGACGTGCAGGGCCACTCCGCGTTCACGTGGAACCTGCTGTCGGCGATCGCGGCGAAGACCGAGCGGATCGGGCTGGTGACGGGGGTGACGTGCCCGTCGTTCCGGTACCACCCGGCGATCATCGCCCAGGCCGCGGCGACGCTGGCGATCATCTCCGACGGCCGCTTCACCCTGGGCGTGGGCGCCGGCGAGCGCCTCAACGAGCACGTCGTCGGCACGCCCTTCCCGCAGGTGGCCGAGCGCCACGAGCGCTTCCGCGAGGCCCTGGAGATCATCCACCTGCTGTGGCGGGGCGGGTACCGCAGCTACGAGGGCAAGCACCTGCGCCTGGACGACGCCCGCGTGTTCGACCTGCCCGAGGAGCTGCCCGTCGTCGCGGTCGCCGCGAGCGGGCCGGCGTCGGCGCGGATCGCCGCGGAGCTGGGGACCGGCCTGTTCGCCACCGAGCCGAAGGCCGACATGGTGAGCCGGTGGAAGGAGCTGGGCGGCAGCGGCCCGGCGTACGCGGAGGTGCCGATGGCGTGGGCGCCGGACGAGCAGAGCGCCGTGGACGCCGTGCTGGAGAAGAGCCGCTGGGCCGTCACGGGCTGGAAGGTGATGTCGGAGCTGCCGAACCCGGTGAACTTCGACGCCGCCACGCAGACGGTGACCGGGGACCACGTGCGGGAGATGTTCGCCGTCGGCCCGGACGTCGGGCAGTACCTGGCGAACGCCCAGCAGTACGTCGACGCGGGTTTCGACCACCTCGTCACCCAGAACGCCGGGCCGGACCCCGACGGGTTCCTGGAGTTCTTCTCCCGCGAGCTGGCGCAGCCGCTGCGGGCCCTGACCCCCAGCGCGGGCTGACCCGCACCGCGGGCGCCGTCCGCCGGGTTCACCACCCGGCGGGCGGCGCCTGCAGCGCGGGCCCGAGGACGCCCGACAGGAGACCGGCGGCCGGACCCGCCACGAGGGACGCGCACGCGGCGGTCACCGCGGCCCGCGCCGCCCACGGCCGGACGGGGACGGCCGCGCCGGACACCTCCGCCGGGCCGTACGCCCGGCCGAGCCACCGCAGGTAGTAGAACAGGCTCGCCACGGTGTTCACCGCGGCGACGACGACCAGCCACGCCGCCCCGCCGTCCCACGCGGCCGTGAACACCGCGAGCTTGCCCGCGAACACCGCCGTCGGCGGCGTGCCGACGAGCCCGAGGAGGCTGACGAGCAGCGCCGCCGCCAGCAGCGGCCGCGCCCCGGCCATCCCGCGGTACGCGTCCAGGGTGCGCCGCGCGGGCACCGCCGCCACCACGGCGAACGCCGCCAGGTTCGTCACCGCGTACGCCGCCAGGTAGAGCACCAGGGACGCCGTGGCGGCGCCCGCCGCACCGGCCACGGCCGCCGGCAGCAGCAGGTACCCGACCTGGCTGACCGCCGACCAGCCCAGCAGCCGGCGCGGATCGGTCTGGGTGAACGCCGCGAGGTTCCCCAGCGTCATGCTCAGCGCGGCCAGCACCGCTACGACCAGGCGGACGTCGACCGCCGACCCCGCGGCGAGGACCTCGGTGAACCGGTGCACCGCGACGAGGGCGCCCACCTTCGGCACCGTGGTCAGCCAGGCCGCCGCGGTCGCCGACCCGGCCTGCGCCGCGTCGGGGACCCACTGGTGCAGCGGGACCGCGCCGGCCTCGAACACCAGGCCGGCGAGGACGGCGACCACCGCGACCGCCACCACCGCGGCGGGGGCGGCGCGCAGGCCCGCGGCGAGGTCGGCGTAGCGCGAGCCGCCGGCCAGCGCCGTCAGCAGCGTCACCCCCAGCAGCAGCGTCACCCCGCCCAGCGCCCCCAGCAGGTACACCTTGACCGCGGACTCCGCGGAGGTCGCGGTGCGCGCCAGGCCCAGCAGCCCGTACAGCGGCACCGACGTCAGCAGGAAACCCACGGTGAGGACGAGCAGGTCGGTGGCCGCGGCCAGCACGAGCGCCCCCAGCGCCCCCAGGAGCAGGAGGCTGCACGTCTCGCTCTCGCGCTCGGCGCCGGTCAGCTCGTCGACGCCCTGCGCCACGACCAGCAGCACGGCGGCCGCGACCACCAGGCGCACCGCGCTGGAGGGCGCGTCGACGGCGAAGGACTGCTCGTACGCGGCACCGCCGGCGGGCAGGACGCCCAGCAGCTGCCCGCCGGCCGCCCCGGCGCAGCCGAGCAGCGCGGCGACCGCGACGTGGCGCGCGACCCGCTGCCGGTGGCGGGGCAGGAACGACCCGGTGAGCAGGCAGGCGACGGCCCCGGCCAGCAGGAGGGCCTCCGGCAGCAGCGCGAGCGGCTGCCCGCTCACCGCGAGACCAGCTCGACGACGGACCGCGCGGCCGGGGTGACGACCTCCAGGAGCGGCTGCGGCACCAGGCCGATGCCGACGGACAGGGCCAGCAGTCCCGCCACGGGCAGGAGCTCGTGGGCGCGCAGGTCGCCGAACCCCTCCGACAGCCCCCGCGTCTCGCCGGTGAACACCCGCTGCAGCGCCCGCAGCAGCAGGGCCGCCGTCAGGAGGATTCCCGGCAGGGCGATCGCGGCGACGGGCACGGCCGCGACCGCCCCGGTGAACACCTGGAACTCGGCGATGAACCCGGACAGGCCCGGCAGCCCCAGCGAGCCGAACGCGGCGACCGCGAACAGGGCGGCGAACCGCGGTGCCGGCCCGGCCAGGCCGCCGTACGAGCCGAGGTCGTAGCTGCCGCGCCGCTCGTGCAGCGTCCCGACGAGCAGGAACAGGGCCCCGGTGAGCAGGCCGTGGCTGACCATCTGGACGACGGCGCCGTTGACGGCGACGGTGCGCGCGGCGGCGTCGGCGCCGGTGAACCCCGCGGCGGCGACGGCGAGGACGACGTAGCCCATGTGGTTCACCGAGGTGTAGGCGACCATCCGCTTGGCGTCCGTCTGCGCCAGCGCGACCAGCGCGCCGTGCAGGACCGAGGCGATCCCGACGACCAGCAGCACCCAGGCCGCGTCCCGCCAGCCCTGCGGCAGCAGCGGCATCGCGATGCGCACGAACCCGTAGGTGCCCATCTTCAGCAGGACCCCGGCCAGGACGGCGGAACCGGCGGCGGGGGCGTCGGTGTGCGCGGGCGGCAGCCAGGTGTGGAACGGGACGGTCGGCGTCTTGACCGCCAGCCCGACGAGGACGGCCGCCAGGACCAGCGCACCGGTCACCGGCTCGTCCTGCAGCGGCGGGGCGGCGCGCAGTTCCGCGATGTCGAAGGTGCGCGGTTCCGACGCCAGGTACAGGCCGATGAAACCCAGCAGCAGGGCCAGGCTGCCGGTGAACGTGTAGAGGAAGAAGCGCAGCGCGGAGCGGCGCGCGTCGTGCGCGCCGTCGGTGTGCCCCCACCCGGAGACCACGAAGTACATCGCGACGATCGACAGGTCGAAGAACAGGAAGAACAGCAGGAGGTCCTGCGCGGCGAACACGCCCAGGCAGGTCGTCTCCAGCGCCAGGAACAGCGCGGACCGCGCCGCGGGGCGGTCGTCGTCGCGCACGCCGTGCACCGCGCACGCGCAGAACAGCACGGCGGTCAGCGCCACCAGCGGCAGGGACAGGCCGTCGAGGCCGAGGTGGTAGCTGCTGCCGATGCCCGGCATCCAGTCCACGCGCTCCTCGAACCGCAACCCGGACGGGCCGGCCGCGCCCGGCCCCGGGTCGGCCACCCACAGCACCGCGACGAGCAGCACCTCCACACCCGTGGCGACCACGAACCCGACCCGCGCCGCGACGGCGGGGGCCCGGCGCGCGGCGAGGAGGGCGAGCGCCGCCAGCAGCGGCCAGAGCACGACGAGGCTGAGCATCACGGGACCACCAGGAGCACGAGGAGGAGGGCGAGCGCCGCCAGCACGGCGACGGCCTGGGCGTAGTAGCGGTGCACGAGGCCGCCCTGGGGCCGCAGGGCGAGGCGGGCGGCCCGCCGGGCCCCGGCGGCCACCGACCGGACCGCGCCGTCCACGACGCCGTCGTCGGCGCGCGCGGCCAGCACCGCCAGGCGGTCCGCGCCGGTCGCGGGCCCGTCGAGCGAGCGCGCGGCCGCGCTGTCGTCGAGGCGGGCCAGGGCGCCGGCCAGGCGGGCCACCGGCACCCCGTCGACGGCGCGTGCCAGGACGCGGTCGTCCCGGCGCGCCAGGGCGTCCGCGCACCGCAGCGCGCCGCGCGCGAGAGCGCCGGTCGCGGCGGGCAGGCCCAGCCACCCGCCCAGCCACCCGCCCAGCCACCCGCCCAGCCGGTCGCGCACCGCACCCGCCGGCCGGGCGCCGGTCCGGTCGCGGGCGGCGACCAGGCCGAGCACCACCAGCGAGGCCACCCCCGTGGCGGCGAGCTCCACCGCCCCGGGGGCCGGGCCGCCCAGGCGGGCGCGCAGGTGCGCGCCCCACGGGCCGAGGACGAGGACGGCGAGCCCGGCGGCGGGCACGGCGAGGACGGCGAGCACGGCGACCGCGCGGCGCGGGACGCGGCGCGTGCCGCGCTCCTCGGTGTCCAGGGCCTCGCGACCCGTCGGGCGGTGCAGCACGAGCAGCACCCGGGCGGCGTAGGCGGCGGCGGCGAGGCTCGCGGCCAGGCCGACGGCCGCCACCGCGGGCCGCTGCTCCAGCGCGGCGGCCAGCGCCGCGTCCTTGCTCGCCCACAGCGACAGCGGTGGCACGCCCGCCAGGGCGAGGACGCCGACCGCGGCGGCCGCCCCGACGAGGGGGTGCCGGCGCCCGGCACCGCGCAGGTCGGCGAGCCGCTTGGTGCCCAGGGACGTCAGCCACGCCCCCGCGGCGAGGAACAGCAGCGCCTTGACGACGGCGTGCGCCACGAGGTGCGCCGCTCCCCCGGCCACCGCGCCGACCCCGGCGGCGAGCACGACGAACCCGAGCTGGGCGGCGGTGGAGGCCGCGAGGAGCTGCTTGAGGTCGCGCTGGACCAGCGCGACGAGGCCGAGCAGGAGGGCGGTGAGGGCACCGGCCCAGGCGGCCGCGGAGGCCGCCCACCCCGTCGCGGCGAGCAGCGGCTCGAGGCGCAGCAGCAGGTAGCCGCCCATCGCGACCATCGTCGCGGAGTGCAGCAGGGCGCTGACGGCGCTGGGACCCCGCATGGCCGAGGACAGCCAGGCCGAGAACGGCAGCTGCGCGGACTTGCCGAGGGCCGCGGCGAGGACGCCCGCCGCCGCGACGTCGCGCCACCCCGGCGAGGCCGCCGGCAGGGCCGCCAGCGACAGCCCCGCCCCGCCCGCGAGCGCCGCGGCGGCCGCCAGGTACAGGCCCAGGTCGGCCGCGCGGGTGGTGCAGAAGGCGACGAGACCCGCGGAGACCCGGTGCTCCTCGCGCCAGCGGAACCCGACGAGGGCGTAGGAGGCGGCCCCCATCACCTCCCAGCCGAGCAGCAGGGCGGGCAGCGTCCGCGCGGTGGCGGTGACGGCGGCCGCGGCGGCGAACAGCAGGACGAGGCCGGTGAAGCGCCCCCGGGAGGCGCGCACGTCGGCCGAGGCGAACACCAGCACCAGCGCCGTGACGACGCCGAGAGTGCCCAGCAGCAGCCACGAGAGCGCGTCCAGGCCCAGGGAGGACGGGACGAGCCCGAGGTCGAGCCCGAGGTCGGACGGCGCGCCGGTCACGCGGCGTCCCCGGTCCCCGGCCCGCGGGTGTCGGACAGGTCGGTCGCGCTGTCGGTCATGTCCGTGCCCCGCCGGCGGTGCCAGTGGGTGGCGACGGCGAAGCCCAGGGCCATCTCGACGGTCATCGCAGCCACGACGACGAGCATCAGCACCTGCCCGTCCGGCGTGGGCGCCAGGAACCACCACAGCCCGGCCGCCGCGAGCAGGACGCCGTTGACCATGAGCTCCAGGCCCATCATCACCATGACGACGACCTGCTGGGACAGCGCGCCGTACAGCCCCGTGCAGAACAGGGCGGCGGCGACGACGAGGACGGCCTCCAGGGTCACCGGTGCTCCCCCCGCCCGACGCCGCCGGGCTGCGGGTCGCGCGCCGGGCCGCGCAGGTCGTCCCCGAACCGGTCGTAGCGGCTGCGCGGGTGGGTCAGGACCACCCCCGAGACGATCGTGGCGAACAGCACGGCGCTCACGGCGAGCATGACGAGCATGTGCGACCCCATCGTTGCCTCGCCGAGCGCGACGGTCGCGTCCGCCGGGACCGGCCCGGCCCGTCCGGGCCACGGCACGAGCAGCGCGCCGCCGGCAAGCACGACGAACGCGCCCGTCGAGACCGCCAGCGCCGTGCGCCGCCCGTGCACCATGCTCATCGGCATCAGGGCGGGGTTCATCCCCATGAACATCACCATGTAGACGCCCATGACGGCCATCTCCATGACCATCATGAGGACGGTCACGACGCCCAGGTAGTCCGAGCGCAGCAGCAGCAGCGCGGCGCCCACGGCGACGAAGGACACGGCCAGCGCGTAGGTGGCGCGGGCCATCGAGGAGGTGCGGAACACCGCGACGCCCGCCGCGACGGCGACGGCGCCCAGCACCCAGAACACGGCTCCGGTCAGCGGGTCGGCGTCCACGAGCATCACCCCAGCACCGAGATCGACGTCACGAGCAGTTGCAGCAGCGCCAGCGGCAGGGCCACGACCCAGCCCAGCTCGGTGAGCCGGTCGGCGCGCAGCAGCGGCACCGCGCGGGCCAGGACGTGCAGCCCGAGCAGGAGGAGGAACGTCTTGACGGCGACCCACACCGGAGCCGGCAGCACCGGGCCCGCGCCGCCGCCGAGGAACAAGGTGACCGCCACGGCAGCACCGGCCGCCAGCAGCGCGTGCCGGCCGGCGAGCAGCAGCAGCCGGTCCACCCCGGACAGCTCCGCCAGCGGCCCCCCGGCGACGTCGAGGCCGAACGGGTGCGCGAAGGGCCCGCGGGCGGAGAACGCCAGGACGCCGGCGCAGAACAGCGCGAACGCGACGGGCATCTCCAGGACGAACCACCGGTCCCCCTGGGCGGCGACCACGTCGGCCAGCCGCAGGCTGCCGGCGGCGACGGCCGGGGCGGTGAGGGCGAACATCAGCGGCAGCTCGTGGGCGAGGGCCTGGGCGAGGAACCGGTAGCCGCCCACGAGCGCGGGCAGGCTGTTCGGTCCCCAGCCGGCCAGCCACACCAGCGCCCACAGCAGGACGTCCACCGCGTTGACCCACACGATCCCGACGCCGAGGTCGGCGAGGGTCCAGCCGCCCAGCGGGACGACCGCGACCATCAGGCAGGCCGCGACGAGGGGTCCGCCGACGCCGGCCCGCCACAGCGGCCGGTCCGCCGCCACGGTGGTGCGCCGCCGCTGCCGCAGCAGGCGCGCGGCCTCGGCCGCCGGCGCCGCCAGGGCCGCCGCGACCGCCGGCCCCGCGGGCCCCGCGGGCCCCGCCGAGCGCGCGCCGCGGGCGTCGAGCGCGGACGCCACCGCGGCGCCCGCGGCGGCGAGCAGGAGCAGGCCCGGGACCACGGCCAGGGCCCACAGCGGGGACGCCTGCACGACGGCCACCGGGTCACCCACCGCGCACCCCCGCCGGACGCGGCGCGGTGACCGGGTGCACGTCGGCCGCGGCGACCAGCAACCGCACCGCCGCCAGGTCGAGGCCGCGGACGAGGCCGGGCAGGTCGCCCGGCGCGCGGGACGGGACGACGGGCGCCGCGGCCGCGGTGAGCAGGGCGTGCGCGCGGTCCAGCCGCGCCGCGACCTGCTCGACGACGTCCCCGCCGGCCGCGCCTCCCGCCCCCAGCCCCCCGACGAGCAGGCGCAGCGCCCGCGAGCGCCGCACCCGGCGCGCCAGGCGCGCGGCCTCGCCGGCGGCGCGCTCCGCGTCCGGGGGCGCGTCGGGGGTCAGGAGCGCGTCGCGCGCCCGGACCGCCGCGCGGGCCGCGGAGTGCCAGCCGGCCAGGGCGAGGACGGCGGCCGCGGCGTCGCAGTCCACGGCGGCCAGCTCGACCGCCGTGCGCGCGGCGCTGGGCACCGCGTCGAGGAGCTCCACCTCCGCCTCGACGACCACGTCGCCGGACACGGTGCAGCGCAGGACCACCCCGGCCGGCCAGTGCCGCAGCGCACCGCCGAGGCGGACGTGCAGGACGTCCATCTCCAGCCCGTCGCGGTCACCGTCCCAGCCCCCGGCGAGCGGTGTGCCCGCGGGACCGGACATCTCCATCTCCCCGTGGTCCATCTCCCCGTGGTCCATCCCCCCGTGGTCCTGCTCCTCGCCGTCCTGCTCCTCGCCGTCCTGCTCCTCGCCGTCCTGCTCCTCGCCGTCCTGCTCCTCGCCGTCCTGCTCGTCCCAGCCGGCCGCCGGTCCCGGGCGGTCGCGGGCCTCCGCGCGCTGCCGCTCGGTGTCGAGCAGGGACCGCGCGACGTCGTCCAGCGCCGCGCCGAGCTCGGCGCGGTCGGTGACGGTGGCGCGGGCGCGCGGGCCCGGCAGCTGGTCCCAGACCGTCCCGCCGAGCGCCGCGAGGTCGGGCCCCGGCGCACCGCAGACCAGGAGCGCGTCCGCCTCGGGCGCCGCGTCGGCCACGACCCAGCCGCGCCGGGCGACGGCGGCCTCCGCGCGCATCCGCAGCACGGCCGACCCCGGTGCCTCGAGGAGCAGGACGTGCACCCGCCGCAGCGCCCACCGCGCGAGGAGACCGTCCCTGTGGCTCCCGGCCCTCACACCCACCGGAACACCCCCTCGCGCCACGCCCAGAGCACGCCGGCGAGGAGGACGCCGAGGAAGACGAACATCTCCACGACGGCTCCGACCCCGGCGTCGGCGACGACGAGGGCCCACGGGTACATGAACAGCATCTCGACGTCGAACGCCAGGAACACCACCGTCACCGGGTACCAGCGCACGTGGAACCGCGACAGGGCGTGCTCCTCGGGCGCGAACCCGGCGAGGAACGGCCGGTCGACCACGGCGTCCGGCGAGACCGCCGTCCGACGGGCCAGCAGGTGCAGCGCACCGGTCCCGGCGACCGCGACGGCGAGCGCCGACAGCAGACCGACGAACCCGGACACGCCGACACCTCCCCGCGACCTGGAACGCACCCGCGCCCCCGTCGCGGACGTTTGCACGACGGCACCGCCCACAGGCTGGCCCACCCCCGCCCGCGCGGCAAGGCGGCCGCTGGCGCACCCGGTCACCGGCACGGGAACCCGACAGGTCCACCGGGCGGTGTTTCACCCACCGCGCGCGGGGGCAGGAGGGGGTGGGGAGCCGCCCGGGTCCTCGACCACGGCGAGCGGAGGACGACCATGGACGCGCAGGAGGACCGGGGACGGACCGCGCGCAGCGGCATCAGCCGCCGCGGCGTGGTGGGTGGTGCCGCCGGGCTGGGCGCGGCCGCGCTCGGGGGCACGGTCCCCGCGGCGGCGGCGCCCGGACGGGACGCGGCGCCGCAGCACCACGACGACGGCTCCCGCCGCAGCTACCCCGTCGGCTACGTCATGTCCCACGAGCAGTTCCGCACGCAGGACCTGGTGCGCTGGGGGCACGAGGCGGACGCCGCCGGGTTCGGGTGGCTGTGGACCAGCGACCACATCCAGCCGTGGCAGGACGACCAGGGCCACTCGATGCACCCGTGGATCACCCAGGGCCTGCTGAGCCAGGTCACGAGCCAGGCGACCTTCGGGCCGGGCGTCACGTGTCCCACGTACCGCTACCACCCCAGCGAGGTCGCCCAGGCGTGGGCCTCCCTGGGCATCCTCGCCCCCGGCCGGGTGTTCCTGGGGCTGGGGACGGGCGAGGCGCTCAACGAGGAGGCGGCGACCGGGCGCTTCGGGCCGTACGAGGAGCGTGCCGCGCGGCTCGTCGAGGCGGTCGAGCTGATCCGGCAGCTGTGGACGGGTGAGCGCGTGACGTTCCAGGGCGACTTCTACGAGACGCGCGAGTTCCGCCTGTACGACCTGCCGGAGCAGCCCGTGCCGATCTACCTGGCGGCGAGCGGACCGAAGAGCGCCTACAACGCCGGCCGGTACGGCGACGGCTGGATCGGGGCCGCCGCGGACTTCTCCGACCCGGAACTGGTCGCCGCGTTCGAGCGGGGGGCGCGCGACGCGGGCAGGGACCCGGGGACGATGACCAAGCTGGGCGAGCTGTTCGTCAACGTCGACGAGTTCGACCTCGAGCACGCCGCGCAGCTGTGGCGGTTCACGGTGGACCCGTGGGACCCGGCGCTGCTGTACGAGCCGAACCCGGTGGAGATCCAGGCGGAGGCGGCCCGCCGGTGGCCGCTGGAGCAGGTCTACGCCTCCTGGCCCAAGGGCAGCCCCGGCAACCACGTCAGCGCGGTGCAGCAGCTCCTCGACGCCGGCGTCACGCCGATGGTCCACTCCGGCCAGCGCGACCAGTCCCGCGTCATCGAGTACTACCGGCGCTACGTGCTGCCGTACCTGGCCGTGTGAGGCAGGGTGGCGGCCGGGAACACCGCGCGGCCGGGCCGGTGGGCGGGACGAGGACGGGAGGACGCGCCGTGGTGGCGACGGTGAGGGCGGGACGCGGGGACCGGGCGCGGACGGCGGCGTGGCTGCTGCTGCCCGTCGTGCTGGCGGGGTGCACCGCGGGGGGCGGGGACGCCGCGGAACCGGGTGCCGCGTCGGCGGAGACGTCCACGGCGTCGTCCTCCCCGTCCTCCTCGAGCCCGTCCGGCGGGTCGCAGGTGCAGGTCCTCGAGGACGCCTACCAGCAGGTCATCGCGGACGTGCTGCCCTCGGTCGTGGAGATCCGGACCAGCACGGGCCTGGGCAGCGGCGTGGTCCTCGACGAGGAGGGGAACATCGTCACCAACGCCCACGTCGTCGGGCAGGAGACGGAGTTCCAGGTCACGTTCGCCACCTCCCCCACCTCCTACCCCGGCACCCTCGTGGGCACCTACCCGGAGAACGACCTCGCCGTGGTCAACGTGCAGGGGGCGCCGGACCTGCGCCCCGCGGAGCTCGGCGACTCCGACGCCGTCGAGGTGGGCGACCTCGTCCTCGCGATGGGCAACCCCCTCGGGCTGTCCAGCAGCGTCACGAACGGCATCGTGTCGGCCACCGGCCGCACCGTCACCGAACCGCCCAGCGAGGCGGTGCCGGCGGGCGCCGTCCTCCCCGGCACGATCCAGACGTCGGCCGCCATCAACCCCGGGAACTCCGGCGGGGCCCTGGTCGACATGGACGGGCAGGTCGTCGGGATCCCCACGCTCGCGGCGACCAACGCCTCGCAGGACGGGAACGCGCCGGCGCCCGGGATCGGCTTCGCCATCCCGGCCAACACGGCCGCCGACATCGCGGAGCAGCTCGTCCGCGACGGGGAGGTCACGAGCACGAACCGCGCCGCGCTGGGCGTGACCGTCACGACCGTCGCCGACCCCTCCGGCCAGCCCGCCGGCGCCGGGGTCGTGGCGGTCGAGCCCGGCGGCGGCGCCGAGGCGGCCGGGTTGCGCCCCGGGGACGTCATCACGCAGGTCGACGGGCAGGAGATCCGCAGCACCGCGGGGCTGTCCACCGTCCTGGCGGACCTGGAGGTCGGGCAGACCGTCGACGTCACCGTCCTGCGCGACGGGGACGAGCAGACCCTGAGCGTGACGCTCGGGGAACTGCCGGCGGGCTGACCGTGTCCGGGCGCCGGGGGACGGGGCCGCGCGGACGTCGCGGCGGGACGCTGGCGGCCGCGGCGGCCGCCCTCGTGCTGGCCTCGTGCACGAGCGGTGGGGGCACGGGCGGCGGGGGCGGCGGGTCCGGCAACGGCCCCGGCGCCGACCCCGAGCCGTCGCTGACGGCCGCGCCGGCCACCCCCGGCGCCGTCGTCGGCGGTGGCGACGGGCCGCCGGAGGAGGGGTGGTTCGAACCCGGCACGACCTGGGTCGGCGACTTCGGCGACCCGGACGTCCTGCTGCACGAGGGGACGTACTACGCGTGGGCCTCCCCCGTCGGCGGTCGCTACCTGCCGGTGCTGACGAGCACCGACCTGGTGACCTGGACGGTGCGCGAGCGCTACACCGACGACGGCCCGCCCGGCGCTCCCGGCTACGACGTGTTCGCCGACGAGGCGATCCCCGTGGAGGTCCGCGAGGCGGGGATGGACCCGTGGCCGACGTACGACACCAACGACGCCCTCGTGCGCCGGGCCTCGTGGGGGCTGCCGCACCAGCAGGGCCCGTGGATGGACCGCGACTACTGGGCGCCGGGCGTCCTGCCGATCGGGGACACCTGGTACGCGTACTCCGCGGTGCGGGTCGCGCCCGACCGGTTCTGCCTCACCGTCGCCGAGGGCCCGGGACCCGCCGGACCGTTCCGCGACACCACCGGGGACTCCCCCCTGCAGTGCCAGCCGGTGGAGCGCGACCCGCAGGGGTCCATCGACCCGCAGCCGTGGCGCGACCCGGCGACGGGACGCACGCACCTGCTGTGGAAGGCGTCCGGGAAGCTCGACGTGCGCGAGTCGTCCATCCAGGCCGTCGAGCTGGGTGACGACGGGCGCCCCCTGCCGGGCGCGGAACCCGTCACCCTGCTGGAGACGAACCGCGACGCCGCCTGGGAGGGCAGCACGGTCGAGAACCCGTCGATGGTGGCGTTCGGGGGCACCACGTACCTGTTCTACTCCGCCAACTACTCCGGCGTCCTGGACGACAGCGGCCGCAGCAACTACGCCACCGGCTACGCCGTCTGCCCGGACGGCCCGACCGCCCCGTGCACGCGCCCGGAACCGGCCGGACCCCTCCTGGCCAGCCAGGGCACGGTCCAGGGGCCGGGCGGGTCCAACGGGTTCGTCGACGCCGACGGGACCCTGCGCGTGGCGTACGCGTCGTTCTGGCTGGGTGAGAACCGCGGCGGGGAGTTCCCGCACCCGCGGCGGCTGGGGATCGCGACCCTGGAGCGCGCCGCGGACGGCACGCTCGACGTCGTCGACGGGCCGGTCCCCACCGAGCACGAGGTGACCGGCGCGATCCGCGAGGAGTGGCTGGCCACCGGCGGCGAGGACGGCCCCCTGGGGCCGCCCACCTCCGACGAGCTGACGACGCCCGACGGCCGCGGCGCCTACAGCCACTTCCTCGGCGGGTCGGTCTACTGGTCCCCCGCCACGGGTGCGCACGTCGTGCGCGGCGCGATCCAGTCCGCGTGGGGCGACACCGGGTGGGAGTCCGGTCCCCTGGGGTTCCCCGTCAGCGACGAGTACGAGGTCCCCGGGGGCCTGCGCAGCGACTTCGAGGGCGGTTCGCTCGTCTGGGACGCCTCGACCGGCGACGTGAGGCGCCCGTGACGGCGGGGGCGGAATCCCGGGTCCTGTGGCCGGAGCGCGCGGCGCCCCCCGGTCCGACCGGGACGTGGCTGCTGTCGGCCGCGGAGCGCGGGAACCCCGCGACCCGGTTGCCGGCCTGGAGCGGGGGGAACCACGTCGCCCCGCTGGTCGACGGTCGGGAGTACTTCCGAGCGGTCGCCGAGGCGCTGGCCGGCGCCTGGCCCGGCGGCTGCGCGGCCCTGGCCTGCAGGTCCGCCTCGACCAGCGCGTGGAGCCGTTCGGCAGCCACCACCAGGAGTTCTTCGTCGTCCGCCACCGCGACACCCCGGGGCGGGACGTGGCCCTCGTGGGCAGCATCGACGTCGGGCACAGCCGCCGCGACGGCGGCGCCCACCGCGGGGACCCGCAGCCGCTGACGTTCGGCCGCCGCTACGGCAGCAACCCGAGGTGGCACGACGCGCACGTGGAGGTCCGCGGCCCGGCGGTCCGGGACGTGGAGACGGTGTTCCGCGAGCGGTGGGAGGACCCGGCCCCGCTCTCGCTGCTGCCCTGGCAGGCCGTGCCGGACGTGGTGCGGCGCCTGCGGCGGGGTCGACGGGACACCCTCCCGCCGCAACGACCCGCCCCCGACCCCGCCGGTCCCTGCACGGTCCAGCTGCTGCGGACCTACCCGCGGCACCGGCCGCGCTACCCCTTCGCCCCCCGCGGGGAGTTCAGCGTCGCGGCGGGCACGGCGAAGGCGCTGCGGCGGGCCCGGTGCCTGGTCCACGTGGAGGAGCAGTTCCTCTGGTCGGAGGAGGTCGCGCGGGTCTTCGCCGGCGCCCTGCGCGCCCAGCCGGGGCTGCAGCTCCTGGTGCTGGTGCCCCGCCTCCTCGAGCGCGACGACCCCGTCTGCGCACCGGCGCTCCTGCTCGGGCAGGTCCGCACGCTGCGGCTGCTGCGGGCGGCCGCCCCCGGCCGCGTGCACGTCTACGACGTCGAGAGCGCGGACGGCCACGCCGTCCACGTGCACTCCAAGGTCTTGGTCGTCGACGACGTGCGGGCCGCCGTGCGCAGCGACGACCTCGACCGCCGTTCGTGGACCCACGACTCCGAGCTGTCGGTCGCGGTCCTCGACGCGCGGCGCGACGACCGCGAGCCGCGCGGCCCGGCGGGCCTGGGCGACGGCGCGCGGACCTTCGCCCGCGACCTGCGGCTGCGGCTGCTCCGCGAGCACCTCGACGGTGCCGCCGGCGACGGCGCGGCCCTCCTCGACCCGCGGGGGGCGCTGGACGCCGTCGCCCGCGCCGCCGCGGCGCTGGACGCCTGGTACGACGGGGGGCGCCGGGGCCCCCGCCCACCGGGGCGGCTGCGCGTCCACCGCGACCCGCGGGTCCCCCGCTGGCAGCGGGTGCTGCTCAGCCCGGTGCACCGGCTGCTGCTCGACCCGGGAGGCGGTGCTCCTGCCGCGGGGTGAGGCGTCACGGCCCCGGCACCGGAGCCGGGGTACCGGCCGGTGGGCCGGGTCCCCGGCGGTCAGCTCCCGGCGCGCCCACCGGTCGGACCGGGGGCGCCGGCGGCCGAACGGGCGGCGCGGACGTCCTCGCGGACGCTGGCGATGGTCTCCTGCGGCAGCAGCGAGCCGACGCGCTTGAGCTCCGCGAGGCCCGCCGCCCCGAGGGCCGCGGCTCCGGCGCCGTAGAGCACCGTCCCCGTGAGCGCGGCGGCCGGCGCCGGCAGCACCTTGCCCAGCGCGCGGACGGTGAAGGCCGCGGACGTGCCGGCGGCGAGGGCACCGAGGACGGCGGCGCCGCCGAGCAGGGCGGCGCCCCTCCCGGCCTCGCGGGCCTTGTCGAGCAGTTCGCGCTGCCCGCGGCGCACCTCGGCGCGCACGAGCCGGGCGGTGTCGGACGTGAGCTCGTCGACGAGCTCCCCCGCGCTGCGGTGGGTGGCGTCGGCCATGTCGTCCTCCTCGGGGACGTCGGGGTGCCGGGCACGTCGGGCCCGGGACACCGCGCGAGCGGGTCCCGGGCCGCGAACGCCTCAGCCGTTGGCGTAGACCTTGGTCACCAGGTCGATGACCTTCTCCTGCGGCGCGTGGGTCGCCACGTCGGCCTCGGTGACCATGCCGATCAGGCGGTGGCCGTCGATGACGGGCAGCCGCTTGACCTGGTGCTCGGTCATCGTCCGCACCAGCTCGTCGACGCTGTCGTCGGCACCGATGGTCACGGGCTCGCCCTGGGCGAACCGCCCGGCGGTGGTCGTCTCGAGGTCCATGCCCTCGGCCACGGCCTTGATGACGATGTCGCGGTCGGTGAGCATCCCCTTGAGGCGGTCGTCCTCACCGCAGATCGGCAGCACCCCCACCCCGAGGTCGGCCATCTTCCGGGCCGCCTGCCGGATCGACTCGTTCTCGCCGACGCACTCGGTGCCGCCGGTCATGATCTCTCGCGCCGTGCTCGCCACGGTCTGCCTCCTCGGGTCGTGGGCGGGCTGACGCTCTCGGGCTACCCGCCCCCCGCCCGCGCAAACGCCCTCGCCGGATCCTCCTCACCGGTCCCCGCGCGGCGCACCCCGGACGCCGGGCACGTCGGCCAGGGCCGAGGCGTCCCCGAGGTCCGCGGCCGGGACGACGCTGAGGGTCCCGTCGCTCTCCAGGACGACGGCGGCCACCGCGGACAGGCTGCCGGAACCGCTGGCCCGGACGGCCTGCTGCACCTCGGCGCGGGTCACCCGCTGGCGGCGCAGGGCGTCCTCGTCGACGACGCCGTCCCGCAGCAGCAGGGTCGGGCGCGCGGTGACCGCCGCGCGCAGCCGCGGTGCGCGCGTGGTCGCCCAGGCGACCGCGAACTGCAGCGCGGCGAGCAGCGCGAAGGCGGTGGCGCCCTCCGCCCAGGCGACGTCGGCGCTCAGCAGGACGGTGGCCAGCGTCGAGCCGAGGGCGACGGTGACGACGAGGTCGAAGGCGTTCAGCTTCGCAAGGGTGCGCTTGCCGGAGACCCGCAGGACGAGCACGAGGGTCGCGTAGGCGCAGGCCCCGACCGCGAGGACGCGCAGGACGTCGGAGACGGAGTCGAACCACACACCCACCCCCTACCCCGGTGCGCGCGGTCGCACGCGGTCCGCCGGGCCGGGCCGGCCGGCCGGCCCTACCGTCGGGGCATGACGGCCACGACCGGTCCGGCGCCCTCCCCCGCGACCACGCCGGCGCCCGCCCCGCTCCCGGGGCGGGGCGCCGAGCGCCCGTGGGACCTGCTCGTGGTGGGCGGCGGGACGGCCGGGATGCTCGCGGCGCGCACGGGCGCGGACCTGGGGGCGCGCGTGCTGCTCGTCGAGCGGGACCGCACGGGCGGGGAGTGCCTGTGGACGGGGTGCGTCCCGTCCAAGGCGCTGCTGGCCGCGGCCGGGACGGTGAGCGCCGCCCGCGCGGCGCAGCGCTACGGCCTGGGCGCGCCGGGACCGGTCGACGACGCGGCCGTGCTGGAGCACGTGCGCTCGGCGGTGCGGCGCATCGCCCCCGTGGACTCCCCGGAGGCGCTGCGCGCGCGGGGCGTCACCGTCGCGCGCGGCGAGGTGCGGCTCGTGGGGCCCGGCGCGGCCGTGGTGGACGGGCGGCGGGTGCGGTTCGAGCGGGCGGTGCTGGCGACGGGGTCGGCGCCCGCGGTGCCGCCGGCGGTCGCGGCGCTGGACCCGGGGCACCTGCTGACCCACGAGACGCTGTGGGACGCACCGCGGCTGCCCGGGCGCGTCGTCGTGCTGGGCGGCGGCAGCAGCGGGTGCGAGTTCGCGCAGGCGCTCGCGCGGCTGGGCCGCGAGGTGGTCCTCGTGGAGGCCGGGGAGCGGCTGCTGCCCGCGGAGGACCCGGCCGCGGCGGCGGTGGTCCGCGCCGCCCTGGAGGCCGACGGCGCGCGGGTGCTGACGTCGGCGGCGGTGACGGGCGCGCACGCCTCGCCCGGCGGCGGGGTCCGCGTGCAGGTGGGCACGGGCGCGCCGCAGGGGGTGACCGTGGAGGTCGACGCGGTGCTGGTGGCGGCGGGCCGGGTCCCGCGCACCGCCGGGCTGGGCTGCGAGGACGCCGGGGTGGCGCTCGACGAGCGCGGGGCCGTGGTCGTCGACGAGCGGCTGCGCACGAGTTCGGCGCGCGTGTGGGCCGCCGGGGACGTCACCGCCCGCCCCCGCTACACCCACACCGCGGGGGTCGACGGCACGACCGCGGCGCTCAACGCCCTGCTGGGCCTGCGCCGGCGCGCCGAGACGCACGTGCCGCGCGCCACCTTCACCGACCCGGAGGTCGCGGCCACGGGGACGCCCACGGGCGGGCCGCTGCCGGACGGCTGGCGGCTGCTTGAGCTGGGCGCCGGGCACGTCGACCGGGCTGTCGCGGACGACCGCGCGGAGGGGTTCACCCGGCTGGTCGTGGACCGCGGCGGGCGCGTGCGCGGCGCCACGGTCGTCTCCCCGCGGGCCGGGGAGGTCCTCGCCGAGCTGCAGCTCGCGCTGACGCGCGGCCTGCGGGTGCGCGACCTGGTCGCCTCCACCCACCCCTACCCCACCTACGCCGACGGGCCCTGGAACGCGGCCGTGGCCGACCTGTGGTCGACCCTGTCCCGGCCGCCGGCGGGGACGGTGCTGCGCGGGTGGGCCAGCGCGCGCCGCGGCTGGTCGCGGCTGACCCGCCGCTGACGGAGCCGGTCAGCGGCGGGAGCGGGCCCGGGTCCGCAGCCGGCGGCTCACCACGACGATGTCCACGACGGCGACCACCGCCAGCACGGCCAGGACGATCCCCGGTCCGCGCGCCCCGCCGGGCCCGGCCCCGGTCAGCCAGAAGGCCGACAGCAGCCCGCACACGACGAGCCCGAAGACGGCCAGGACCAGCCGCAGCCGCAGCGGGGACCGCGCGGTGCGCGCCTCGGTACCGGTCCGCCCGCGCGGCTGCTCCGGGGGCACGTGCCCCGGCTCGTCACCGCCGGGGTCCCGCTGCACCCGCGGACGGTCGTCGCGCAGTCGTCGCTCGTCCATGCCGGTGGAGTACCCGGATCCGGCGGGGTCCATGCGCGTGTCCCCGGCTGCAGGCGGCGGACGGGGTGCGTAGCGTCGCCCGCGGTCCACCCCCGGCCGGGGGGTGGCGTCGAGCGTGGAGGAGACGCGCGTGCTGGGACTGCCCGAGGGGGTCACCGCCCTGCTCTTCGACCTGGACGGGGTGCTCACCGACACCGCCGCCGTCCACAACGCCGCCTGGAAGGACACCTTCGACGGCTTCCTGGGCAGCCGGGAGGCGGGGCCGGGCGAGGACCTGCGCCCCTTCGACCCCGAGGCCGACTACCTCTCGTTCGTGGACGGCAAGCCGCGCCTGGACGGGGTGCGCGACTTCCTCGCCAGCCGCGGGATCGCGCTGCCGGAGGGCTCGCCCGACGACGGCCCGGACGCCGCGACCGTGCACGGGCTGGGCAACCGCAAGAACGCCGACGTCCTGCACCGGATCGCCACCGACGGCGTCGAGGTGTACGAGGGCTCGCGCCGCTACCTCGAGGCCGCCCGCGCGGCCGGGGCGCGCACGGCGCTGGTGTCCTCCAGCGCCAACGCCGGGCAGGTGCTGGAGGTGACCGGCCTGGACGCGTTGATCGAGGTGCGCGTGGACGGCGTGACGCTGCGCGAGGAGGGGCTGGCCGGCAAGCCGGCCCCCGACACGTTCGTGCGCGCCGCGCAGCTGCTGGGCGTGGACGTGGAGGCCGCGGCGGTGTTCGAGGACGCCCTGTCCGGAGTGGCCGCCGGCCGCGCCGGGGGCTTCGGGCACGTGGTCGGCGTCGACCGCGCCGGCCAGGCCGCGGCGCTGCGGGAGAACGGCGCGGACGTCGTCGTGCAGGACCTGGCCGAGCTGCTGGAGGGGGCGCGGTGACCGACGAGAACGAGGCCGAGCAGCGCGACCGCTCCACCCCGCCGGTGTTCCCGGTGGACCCCTGGTGCGTGCGCGAGCCGGAGTTCAGCCTGGACCACCTGGCGCGCACCGAGTCGGTGTTCGCGCTGTCCAACGGCCACATCGGCTTCCGCGGCAACCTCGACGAGGGCGAGCCGCACGGCATGCCGGGCACCTACCTGGGCTCCTTCTACGAGGAGCGCCCGATGCCGCACGCGGAAGCCGGGTACGGCTTCCCCGAGGTCGGGCAGACGGTCGTCAACGTCACCGACGGCAAGCTGGTGCGGCTGCTGGTGGACGACGAGCCGTTCGACCTGCGGTACGGGACGCTGCACCGGCACGAGCGCCGGCTGGACCTGCGCGCCGGGACGCTGGTGCGCGAGGTCGACTGGACCTCCCCCGCCGGGCAGCGCGTGCGGATCCGCTCCACCCGCCTGGTGTCCTTCACGCAGCGGGCCGTCGCCGCGGTGGAGTTCACCGCCGAGGCGGTGGACCGCCCGGCGCGCCTGACGCTGCAGTCGGAGCTGGTCGCCAACGAGACGCTGCCGCACCGCAGCGGCGACCCCCGGGTGTCCGCCGTGCTGGACCACCCGCTGGTCGCGATCGGCCGGCACACCAACGGCCGCGGCGCGGTGCTGCTGCACGAGACCCGCGCCAGCGGACTGCGGCTGGCCGCCGGCATGGTCAACGAGGTCGACACCGACGTGCGCGTCACGGTGGACACCGACAGCGCCGACGACTGGGCGCGCACCACCGTCGTGGCGGCCGTCGAGCCCGGGCAGCCGGTGCGCCTGGTCAAGCACGTCGCCTACGGCTGGTCGGCGCGCCGCTCGGCGCCCGCCCTGCGCGACCAGGTCGCCGGCGCCCTCAGCGGCGCGCAGTTCACCGGCTGGGAGGGCCTGCTCGCCGAGCAGCGCGCCTACCTGGACGAGTTCTGGCGCGCCGCGGACGTCGAGGTCGACGGCGACGCGGAGATCCAGCAGGCGGTGCGCTTCGCGCTGTTCCACGTCCTGCAGGCCGGGGCGCGCGCCGAGCGGCGCGGCATCGCCGCCAAGGGCCTGACCGGTCCCGGCTACGACGGGCACTGCTTCTGGGACACCGAGGCCCTCGTGCTGCCGGTGCTCACGTACACCGCGCCCGACGCGGCCGGGGACGCGCTGCACTGGCGCTGGTCGACGCTGGACCAGGCGCGCCAGCGGGCCCGGGAGCTGGGGCTGCGGGGCGCGGCGTTCCCCTGGCGCACCATCAGCGGCCAGGAGACCTCGGGGTACTGGCCGGCGGGGACGGCGGCGTTCCACGTCAACGCCGACATCGCCGCGGCCGTCGAGCGCTACCGCGTCGTCACCGGGGACACCCGGCTGGAGGACGAGATCGGGCTGGACCTCCTCGTCGAGACCGCCCGGCTGTGGATGTCGCTGGGACACCACGACCGGGACGGGAAGTGGCACGTCGTGGGCGTCACCGGCCCCGACGAGTACACGGCGGTGGTGGCCGACAACGTGTTCACGAACCTCGCGGCGGCGCACAACCTGCGCTCCGCGGCGGCGGCCGCCACCCGCAACCTCGACGCGGCCGGGCGGCTGGGCGTGGACCTGGAGGAGGTGGCCCGCTGGCGCGACGCCGCCCAGGCCGCCTACGTGCCCTACGACGCGGACCTGGGCGTGCACCAGCAGTCGGAGGGGTTCACCCGCCTGCCCGAGTGGGACTTCGAGCACGAGTCGTCGTACCCGCTGCTGCTGCACCGGCCGTACTTCGACCTGTACCGGCGCCAGGTCATCAAGCAGGCGGACCTCGCGATGGCGATGTTCTGGTTCGGCGAGCGCTTCACGCCCGAGGAGAAGGCCCGCAACACCGACTACTACGAGCGGCGCACCGTGCGCGACTCCTCCCTGTCGGCGTGCGTCCAGGCCGTCGTGGCCGCCGAGACGGGGCACCTGGAACTGGCGCACGACTACGCCTACGAGGCCGCGGGCGTGGACCTGCGCGACCTGCACCGCAACACCGCCGACGGCCTGCACATCGCCTCGCTGGCCGGGACGTGGGTGGCGCTGGTCAACGGGTTCGGCGGGCTGCGCGAGACCGACGGGCGCCTGCACCTGGACCCCCAGCTGCCCAGCGGCATCACCCGCCTGGCGTTCTCGCTGCGCTGGCACGGGCACACGCTGCGCGTGGAGGTGCACACCGACGAGGTCGTGTACTCGCTGCCGCACTGCGTCGACGGCGAGATCGCCCTCGTCCACGCCGGGGAGGAGGTCGTCGTCACGTCGGCCGAGCCGCTGCGGCGCAAGATCGTCCCCCGCCTGCCGCTGCTGCCGCGGCCCGTGCAGCCGCCCGGGCGCGAACCGCTGCACCGGGCGAGCGGACCGCGCTGAGGCGCCGCCGGCGCGCACGGGCGGAGGTCGTTCGACGTCCACCCACCCCGCCGACCTGTGGACAGCGGGGACCTCAGCGCTCGCCCTGGTCGAGGACGTGGCGGTACAGCGGTGCCGCGAACGCCCGCTGCCACCACCGCAGCACCGGATCGCGGTGGACCCGCACCCGCCCCGCCGGACGGGGACCGCGGCGGCCGGTGTCGTGCCAGGCGTCCAGCGCGGCGGCGCTGCGTTCCAGCGCCGCTACCACGTCGTCGGGTCCCAGCAGGTCCGCGTCGTCGCCCTCGGCCCGGTCGAGGTGCTCGCGCAGCAACCGCAGCCGCAGGTCCCGGGCGAAGCGGCGCGCCCCGTCCCCCAGTCCGGCCGGGTCGGCGGGCTCGCGGAGGTCGCGCTCGGCATCGAGGACCGCGGCGGACAGCTCGGAGTCGTGGGTCCAGGAGCGGCGGTTGAGGTTGTCGCTGCGCACGCAGGCCCACACGTCGTCGACGACGGTGACCTTGGAGTGCACGTACACCGGCTCCCCGACGTGGTTCTCCAGGTCGAAGACGTGCACCCGTCCACCGCCGGCCGCCCGCAGCACCCGCAGCGCGCGGACCTGGCCCAGCAGCAGCGGCGGCCCGGCCAGCGGCCCGCCGCGCTTCGGCTCCCGCGGCAGCAGCACGACCAGGTGCAGGTCCGGGTTCTCCCGCAGTGGACCGGCGAACGTCTCCGCCACCTGCTCCGACCACAGGAACTGCTCCTCCACGTACACCAGCCGCCGCGCGCGGCGCAGGGCCTTGGCGTGCCCGCGGGCGGTGCTGCGCTCCCCGTGCGGGGCGAAGGGGTAGCGGGGGTGGCGGTGCGGGTAGGTGCGCAGCAGCTGCACCGCGCAGGAACCGGCGGGATCCGGCGCCGGGAGCTGCGCCGGCAGGCCCGGGGGGCGCCGCAGCAGGCGCCGGGCGAGATCGGGCACGAGCTGCCACGGCAGCAGGGACAGCGGCGCGCGGTCCTCCCACCGCTCCCGGAACACCGTCTCCACGTCCCGCACCGCCGGGCCGCGCACCTCCGCGCTCACGTCGTGCCAGGACGGACGCTCGCCGTACCGGCGCCCGAACGCCATCGTCTGGGCGTCCCCGCGGTGCCTGGCGTCGTCGCGACGGGAGTGGCCGAAGTCCAGGCTGCCGACGAAGGCGACGTCGTCGGCGGGGCGGGCGGCGTGGCGCACGACGAGGAACTTCTGGTGGTGGCTGCCCAGGGTGCGCACCCGCTGGTCCAGCACGACCTCCGCGCCCGGACCCTCCACGTGCTGGGCCAGGTAGCGGTTGCGCTCGGGCAGGACCTTCAGGACGTCCCACGGCGAGCGCCACACCAGGCCCTTCACCAGCGCCCCGCGGCGGGCGGCCGCCGACAGCGCCTGCGCGATCGTCGGCCCGTCACCGGTCAGCAGCTCGTCCGGGTCGCCCTGCCAATCGGCGAAGAACACCACGTCACCCTCGCCGGCACCCTCCAGCGCGGCGGCCACCCCCCGGAAGTACGCCACCCCGTCCACGAGGGGCCGGACCAGGTTGCCGCCGCTCCAGGCGGGCAGGACGGTGGCGCCGTTGCCGCGCTCGCCGCGATCGAGGAGCCAGGGGTGGCCGGCGCCCCCGTCGCCGGAGGCGGGGCGCCCGGTGGGTCCGGGCACTCAGCGGCTCCCTCGCCGCGGCAGCGACCCGTGCTCGTCGTGCAGTTCGGGCAGGAGCACCAGGACGACCTCCCGCAGGCGCCAGTCGAGCCGCTGCAGGTCTGCCATGGCCTCCTGCACCAGGCGGGGAAGCAGCGTCCCCGCCTCCTCCGGCACGACGTACACCTCGCCGGTGATGAGGTGGCCGTGCTCGCGCAGGCGCAGCTCGGCCTCACGCACCCACGCCAGGGACCGGACGTGCTGCTCCACCTCCTCGATGACCTGCAGCGGCTCCTGCTCGCCGGGGCTGGTGGGGATGCGGTCGATGAGGTCGGCGAAGGCCGCCTCGACGTTGCGGAAGCCGTCGCGGGTGATGTCCAGGGAGATGACGACGGCGGCCACCGCATCGGCCCACCACAGCCCCGCCCCGATGCCGAGGACGCCGATGATGGCGGCCACCGCCGTCATCCAGTCGGCGCGGTTCATCTGCGCATCGGCGTGGAGGACCTTGTCGTGCAGCTCCGCCGCCATCGGCAGCTTCACGCGGCCGAGGACGACCGCCGGTACCGCGCTCCAGACGAGGGCGGCGATCATCGGCCAGCCCAGCCACACCTGCTGCCCGAAGACCTCGACGAGCCCGATGGACGGGCGCTCCCGGGTCACCAGCCGCGACGCCGAGTCCGCGAAGAGCAGCGCACCCATCACCAGCAGCGCGAAGGAGGCGATGAGGTAAGCGGCGCTGACCACCCGGTGGAAGCCGTAGGGGAAGCGCTGGCTGGCCCCGCGTTCCCGGAAGCGGGAGGCCACGAGGAACGCGATGGGGGGCAGCAGGCTGAGCAGGTCCTCCACCCAGGCGGCCTTCATGGCCTGCGACTGACCCAGCACCAGCCCCATCAGCGCGACGGCGCTGACCAGGTAGGCCAGTGTCCACCACTCCAGGCGCACCGCGCGTCGGTAGAGCCGCTCGATCTCGGGCGGCATCTCGTGATCGGCGTAGACCCTCATGCACCCTCCTCGTCCAGCAGCCGCTGCACACGGGCGGGGTCCAGGCGCAGCAGGAACCGCTCGACCTCCACCTGCCAGCCGCTCTCACCCGGGCGCACCGCCCACACGTGCTGGT
The DNA here is from genome assembly GCF_050871905.1 of Kineococcus haloalkalitolerans. Classification (NCBI taxonomy): domain Bacteria; kingdom Bacillati; phylum Actinomycetota; class Actinomycetes; order Kineosporiales; family Kineosporiaceae; genus Kineococcus; species Kineococcus haloalkalitolerans. Next base: position 34,976 of record NZ_JBJLSH010000022.1, on the reverse strand, counting down.
CCGAGCGCAGCTCCACCTCCGTCTCCCGCAGCCCGTGCAGGTCCAGCTGCCAGTCCTCCACGGCCACCGGGCCGGTGCCCTCGCCCGCGTCGGGCACGACCTGCGGCTCGGCGCCGGCGGCCCGCAGCAGGCCCTCCAGCTGCGAGTCGGCCTCCAGCCGCACGGTGCGGCCCTCCACGTCCTCCGGGGCGGGCTCACCCTCCGGCACGGCCACGACGGAACGGGTGGTGACGTAGGGACGGGTGAAGGTCACCTGCGCCGTCCACGGGTCCTGGTCCGTCAGCCCCCCGACGACCAGGTCCAGCGCCCCGTCGTGCAGGCCGGACACCAGCTCCGCCGTGGCGCCGGGGACCCAGGCCACCTCGGCGTCCACCTGGTGGGCGAGGTCCTGCACGAGCCGCACCTCCACTCCCCGCGGCTGCGGACCAGTGGCACTGGCCCACGGATCCGCCTCGACCACGCCGACGCGCAGGGTGCCACCACGCACTCGTTCCAGGGTGCCGTCGACGTCACGCGGCCACTGGCACCCCGCGGCCAGGATCCCCACCACGAGCGCTGCCGCACCGGTGCGCAGCCGTGACCGCACGACCTCTCCTGCCGCTCGCCGCATCCGCGCAGCCTCCCAGGCCGTCCCGGGACGGCGCGCTCGCGGTGGTGCGCCACGGGCAGGGACTGACGCGGCGCAGCGCCCGCCAGCGGGTCCCGGGGTGGGCGGTGCTGTGCTCGGCGGAGGCACGGACGGGGTTCCGTCGGCGCTCCAGCCCCGCGTGCTGCCCAGCGCGCCCGACCCGCCCGGCGGGGACGCGTCCCCACCGGAGCGCATGGGCACCGGCGCCGGTGGGTAGGCGGTCGGTGTGGCTGACACGAAGGACGGTCCGGAGCTGCACCCCACGACCGAAGAGCTGGCGAGCGGGCCGAACTTCGCCGCCATGTCCACGCTGCTGCCGAGCGGACGCGTCCAGACCCAGTACGTCTGGGTCGGCGTCGACGGCGGCCGGCTGTACGTCAACACCGAGGTGCACCGGCAGAAGTTCCTCGACCTCGAGCGCGACGCCCGCGTGACCATCGCCATCCGTGACGAGCAGAACCCTTACCGCTACGCGGAGGTGCGCGGGACGGCCGGCGACGTCGAGCGCGGGCAGGCCGCCCGCGACCGGATCGACGAACTGTCGCAGAAGTACGAGGGCCGGCCCTACCCGCCGGAGCAGATCAAGACGGAGCGGGTCACGGTGTTCGTCGTGCCCGAGCGGCAGACCGTCGCCGACTGACCCGCTCCCCCACCAGAGCCAGGAACCCCCAGGAGGAGGATCGTGAAGGCTGTCGTCTACCGAGGCCCGAAGACCGTCGCCGTCGAGGAGGTCCCCGACGCGCGCGTGGAGAACCCCACGGACGCCGTCGTGCGCATCACCACGACGAACATCTGCGGGTCCGACCTGCACATGTACGAGGGGCGCACCAGCGTCGAGGAGGGCAAGGTCCTCGGCCACGAGAACACCGGGATCGTCGAGGCCGTCGGTGACGGCGTCGACCGCGTCAAGGTCGGCGACCGGGTCTCGGTGCCCTTCAACATCGCCTGCGGCACCTGCCGCAACTGCGTGCACGGCTGGACGTCGTTCTGCCTGCGCACCAACCCCACCGAGGGCATGGACGGCGCGGCCTACGGCTACGCCAACATGGGCCCCTACGACGGCGGGCAGGCGGAGTTCCTGCGCGTGCCGTTCGCGGACTTCAACCTGCTCGAGCTGCCGGAGGGCACCGAGCACGAGAACGACTTCACGATGCTCTCGGACATCTTCCCCACCGGCTGGCACGGGGTGGAGCTGTCCGGGATGGTCCCCGGCGACGACGTCGCGGTGTTCGGCGCGGGCCCCGTCGGGCTCATGGCCGCCCACAGCGCCCTGATCAAGGGCGCCGCGCGGGTGTTCGTCGTCGACAAGGAGGCCGACCGGCTGCGGCTGGCCGAGAGCATCGGCGCGGTCCCGGTGGACTTCTCGCGGGCCGACCCGGTCGAGCAGATCACCGAGGCCACGCGGGGCCGCGGCGTCGACCGCGGCGTGGAGGCCGTCGGGTACCAGGCCCACGACCCCTCCGGCGAGGAGCACCCCGAGCTGGTGCTGGACAACCTCGTGCAGGTGGTGCGCGCCACCGGCGGCACCGGCGTCGTGGGCGTCTACATGCCCCAGGACCCGGGCGCGGCCACCGAGGGCGCCCAGCAGGGCCGCATCGGCTGGGACTACGGCACCTTCTTCACCAAGGGCCAGTCCATGGGCACCGGTCAGGCGCCCGTCATGCGCTACAACCGCCAGCTGCGCGACCTCATCGTCGCCGGCCGCGCGACGCCCGGGTTCATCGTGTCCCACGAGCTGGGCCTGGACCAGGCAGCCGAGGGCTACGCGCGGTTCGACGCGCGCGAGGACGGCTGGACCAAGGTCCTCCTGCACCCCGGGCAGAGCTCGTGAAGGCGGTCGTGTGGCACGGGGTCGGCGACATCCGGCTCGACGAGGTGCCCGACCCCAGGATCCAGGACCCGTACGACGCCGTCGTGCGGGTGACCACGAGCGCGATCTGCGGGACCGACCTGCACTTCGTGCGCGGCACCATGAGCGGCATGCGCGAGGGCACGGTCCTCGGCCACGAGGCCGTCGGGGTCGTCGAGGAGGTGGGCCCGCAGGTGCGCAACCTGCGGCCCGGTGACCGCGTGGTGCTCCCGTCGACCGTCGCGTGCGGGTCCTGCTCGTACTGCCGCGCCGGGTACTACTCCCAGTGCGACAACGCCAACCCGGGCGGCAGGACCGCCGGGACCACGTTCTTCGGCGGGCCGGAGGCCGCCGGCGGCCTGGACGGCATGCAGGCCGAGCTCGTCCGGGTGCCGTTCGCGCACGTCGGGCCCGTCAGGGTCCCCGACTCCGTGACCGACGACCAGGCCATCATGATCTCGGACATCTTCCCCACCGCCTGGTTCGGGGCGAAGCTCGCCGAGGTCCGCGACGGCAACACCGTCGCGGTCTTCGGCGCCGGCCCCGTCGGGTTGTTCGCGGTCCTGTCCGCGTTCCGGCAGGGCGCCGGGCGGGTGGTCGTCGTCGACGGCATCGCCTCGCGCCTGGACGCCGCCCGCCGGCTGGGCGCCGAGACGGTCGACTTCAACACCGAGGACCCCGTCACCGTCCTGCGGGACATCACCGGCGGCGTCGGCCCGGACCGGGTGATCGACGCCGTCGGGGTCGACTCCGAGCGCCCCGTGAGCGGTCCGGCCGCGGAGGCCTCGGAGCAGCAGGCGGAGCGGTTCGCGGCCGAGGTGGCCGGCAACGCGCCGGAGACGAACCAGCGGGGCGACACCTGGAAGCCGGGTGACGCCCCCTCCCAGGCCGCCCAGTGGTACGTGCAGGCCATCGCCAAGGCGGGCACCGTCGGGATCATCGGGGTGTACCCGCCGACGATGGACAGCTTCCCCATCGGGCAGGCGATGAACAAGAACCTCGTGCTGAAGATGGGCAACTGCGAGCACCGCCGGTACCTGCCGCCGCTGCTCGACCTGGTCGCCTCCGGGCTGGTGGACCCCTCCACCGTCCTCACCCAGGACCTCCCGCTGGCGCAGGACGCGCTCGAGGCCTACGAGCGCTTCGACCGCCGCGAACCCGGGTGGGTCAAGACGGTGCTGACGCCGGGGGCCTGACCACCGGGACGACGGCCGGACGGGGACCGGTGGGGGCGTGCGCCGGCCGCGCGCGCCCCCACCGCCGTCCGGTCGGCGTGTGGGAGGCGGCCTCGGCGGGTACTGCACCGGAGCAGGACCAGCACCGCGACGGAGGAGAACATGCCCAAGAGCACCGGGTCCGGGCAGCCGGCCCAGGACGAGCTGCCCAGCACGCTGCAGCGCTCGGACGAGAAGGCCCAGCGCACGTACGCGGCAGCCCTGGACTCCGCGGAGGACACGTACGGCGACGGCGAGCGCGCCCACCGCACCGCCTACAGCGCGCTGAAGCACACGCACGAGAAGGTCGGCGACCACTGGGAGCCGAAGGAGGGCGGGCGCAAGGGCCCCTCCGACGCGCAGGCCGAGGGCGGCCGCGACACCGACCGCCCCACCGCCGGCGGGGTGGACACCAACGCCACCAAGGCCCACCTGCAGGACGTCGCCAAGCGGCTGGGCGTGCCCGGGCGCTCGCGGATGAGCAAGGACGAGCTCGTCGAGGGCATCCGGAAGGCGAACGACCGCGCGACGCGGCGGGCGCGCGAGGACTGAGGCGGCGGGGGACGCTCCAGCGGTGGCGAACCGCTCCACCCCCTCGCCCCCGAGCTCCCGGCTGGGACGATGACCGCATGAGCGCGACCACGATCGTCGCCCACGGCGGCGTCCTGGACGACTGGCTGCAGCGTCGGCGCGCTCTGGGCCTGGACAAGCGCGACGAGGTCTGGAACGGCACCCACCACGTGGCACCGCACGCCCACGCCAGCCACGGCCGCCTGGCCGCCCGCCTCGTCGTCGTCCTGGACGGTCCTGCGAGCGCTGCGGGACTCGTGGCGCTGACGGAGTTCAACCTCGGTGTCGAGGACGACTTCCGCGTGCCCGACCTGGGCCTGGTCCGTCAGCAGGACGAGGCGGACCTGGGCCTGTACCTGCCCACCGCCGAGGTCGTCGTCGGGATCGTCTCCCCCGACGACGCCAGCCGCGCGAAGATCCCCTCCTACCTGGGCCGGGGAGTGCGTGAGGTGTGGCTGATCGACCCCGCCGAGCGCGTCCTGACCGTCCACACGTCCGACGCCCGGGACGCCGGTCCCGCCGGCCGGCCCGCGCGCAGCGCCGTCCTGGGCCTGGACGTCGAGGAGGTCACCCGCCGTCTCGGCTGGTGAGCGCCGGTCAGCGCCCGGCGTTCAGCCCCCGGTGTGCAGGCGCACGGCGTGCCGGGCCGCCGCGCGGGCGCGCCGGCGGTCCCCGGCCGCGTCGTAGGCCAGCGCGAGGCGGTACCAGGCGCCCGCGTCACCGGGGGTGGCCTCCACCTCGCCGCGGTACCGCTCGTACATCTCCTGCCCCGCGGCGCGGTCCACGCGGCCGCTGGCGGTGCGGCGCAGGTCGTCCACGGGCAGCTCGCCGCGCTCGGCCAGCTCGCGGCCCAGGCGCTCGGTGGCGCGGCCGAAGGAGATCTCCCGCCACACCGCGTACGCGCCGACGAGCGGGAAGGCCAGCAGCGCGGTGCCGAGGGCGGCACCGGCCCAGTCCCCCGTGCCCAGCAGCAGGACGCCGAGCCGGCCCAGCAGGACGAAGTAGACGAGCAGGGCGGCCACCGACACCGCGATGACCACCTTGGTGCGCACGGCGGCCGCCTCAGCCCAGGTCGAGGTAGTGCTCGAGGCCGATCGTCACCCCGGGGCGGGAGACGACCTCGCGGACCCCCAGCAGCAGCCCGGGCATGTAGGCGGCCCGGTCGTAGGTGTCGTCGCGCAGGGTCAGGGTCTCCCCCGGCCCGCCGAGGACGACCTCCTGGTGGGCCGTGGCCCCCCGCACCCGCAGGGCGTGGACGTGGATGCCGTCCACGACGGTGCCGCGCGCGCCGTCCAGCTGCTGCTCGGTGGCGTCGGGCACGTCGCCCAGCCCGGCCTCGGCGCGCGCCGCGGCGATGAGCTGCGCGGTGCGCACGGCCGAGCCGGAGGGCGCGTCGACCTTGCCGGGGTGGTGGGTCTCCACGACCTCCACCGACTCGAAGAAGCGGGCGGCCTGCCGGGCGAACTGCATGACCAGGACGGCGCCCAGGCCGAAGTTCGTGGCGACCAGCACGCCCAGGTGCGGCGCGGAGGCCGACCAGCCGCGCAGCGTCTCGTAGCGCTCGGCGTCCCAGCCGGTGGTGCCGGTGACCACGTGCAGGTCGTGGGTGAGGGCGAACTCGACGTTGCCCATGACCGACGACGGCACCGTGAGGTCGACGAGGACGTCGGCGCCCACGGCGTCGCGCAGGTCGTCCCCGCGACCGATCTCGGCGACCAGCTCCAGGTCCTCGGCGGCTGAGACGGCGCGCACGGCCTCGCGCCCCATCCGCCCGCGCGCGCCCACCACCGCGACCCGCAGCGGCGGGCGCCGCAGCTCGCCGGCGCCCGGGCCGACGCTCACGGGAGCACCCCGCGGAAGGCGCGGTCGTCGGCGAAGGGACCCACGACGGTGACGGCCCGCGGCCGCCCGACGATCTCGGCGGCCATCGCCTGCACGTCGTCGGCCGTCACGGCCCGCACCCGCGCCAGGACGGTGTCCAGGTCGAGGAAGACGCCGTGCACCAGCTCGGCCTTGCCCAGGCGGTTCATCCGGGCGCCGGAGTCCTCCAGGCCCAGCACGAGGCCGCCGGCCAGCTGGCCGATCCCCCGCTGCAGCTCCTCGGTGTCCAGGCCGCGCTCGGCCAGGCCGACGAGCTCGGCGAGCATCAGCTCGGCCACCTGCCCCGCCTTGGCGGGCGAGCAGCCGGCGTACAGGCCGACGTAGCCGGAGTCGGCGTAGTTGGCCGCGAAGCTGTACACCGAGTAGGCCAGCCCGCGCTTCTCGCGGACCTCCTGGAACAGCCGGCTGCTCATGCCGCCGCCCAGGACGGCGTTGAGGACCGACAGGGTGAAGCGCCGCTCGTCGGTGGCGGTGAGCCCGGTGGTGCCCAGCAGCACGTGCGCCTGCTCGGTGGGGCGCTCCACGACGAGGACCTGCGAGGCGGTGAGACCGCCGCTGGTGCCGCCGGTGCGCCGCGGCGCGGGCGCGGCCTCGCCCAGGGTGCCGGCGGCGCGCGCCAGCTCCCGCTCGACGGTCTCCACGACCTCGTCGTGGTCCAGACCGCCCGCGGCCGTGAACACCAGCTGGGAGGGCTGGTAGTGGCGCCGGTAGTGCGCCCACACGTCGTCGCGGCCGACGGCGCGGATGGTCTCCGGGGTACCGCCGATGGGCCGGGCCAGCGGGTGGTCGCCCAGGACGAGCTCGGCGAAGCGCTCGTGGGCGACGTCGCCGGGGTCGTCGTCGTTCATCGCCAGCTCCTCGAGGATGACCTCGCGCTCGGAGGCGAAGTCGTCCTCGTCGAGGACGGCGCTGGTGACCATGTCGGTGACGACGTCGACGGCCATCGGCAGGTCCTCGTCGAGGACCCGCGCGTAGTACGTCGTGTGCTCCTTGCCCGTGGCGGCGTTGGCCTCCCCGCCGACCGCGTCGAACGCGGTGGCGATGTCCATGGCGTCGCGCCGCTCGGTGCCCTTGAACAGCAGGTGCTCGAGGAAGTGCGTGGAGCCGTGGTGGCCGTCGTCCTCGTCGCGCGAGCCGACCCCCACCCAGCAGCCGACGGTGGCCGACCGCTGGGCGGGCACGGACTCGGTGAGGACGCGCACGCCCGAGGGCAGGACGGTGCGGCGGACCACCGCACCGTCCTGCTCGGACAGCGTCGTCGTCACCGGGGCCCCGCCGGCCGCCGTGGTCGGCAGCTCGGCGGGACCCGGTGCGGTGCGGTCGGGCACGTCAGGCGTCGGCCGGCTCGGTGGCCGCGGCGGCGTCACCGGCGTCACCGGCGGTCTCCTCCTCGGCCACGACGGGCACGAGGGAGAGCTTGCCGCGCGGGTCGATCTCGGCGATCTCCACCTGGACCTTCTGGCCGACGGAGACGACGTCCTCGACGTTGTCCACGCGCTTGCCGCCGGCGAGCTTGCGCAGCTGCGAGATGTGCAGCAGGCCGTCCTTGCCGGGCAGCAGCGAGACGAACGCGCCGAAGGTCGTCGTCTTGACGACGGTGCCGAGGTAGCGCTCGCCGACCTCGGGCATCGTCGGGTTGGCGATCGCGTTGACCGCCGCGCGCGCCGCCTCGGCCGAGGGGCCGTCGACCGCGCCGATGAACACCGTGCCGTCGTCCTCGATGGAGATGTCGGCGCCGGTGTCCTCCTGGATCTGGTTGATCATCTTGCCCTTGGGGCCGATGACCTCGCCGATCTTGTCCACGGGCACCTTGACGGTGATGATCCGCGGGGCGGTGGGCGACATCTCGTCGGGGGCGTCGATGGCCTCGGCCATGACGTCGAGGATGTGCAGGCGCGCGTCGCGGGCCTGGGTCAGCGCCCCGGCCAGGACGGAGGCGGGGATGCCGTCCAGCTTGGTGTCCAGCTGGATGGCGGTGACGAACTCCTTGGTGCCGGCGACCTTGAAGTCCATGTCGCCGAAGGCGTCCTCGGCGCCGAGGATGTCGGTCAGCGCCGCGTACCGGGTCTCGCCGTCGACCGTGTCGGAGATGAGACCCATCGCGATGCCGGCGACGGGGGCGCGCAGCGGCACACCCGCGTTGAGCAGCGACAGCGTCGAGGCGCAGACCGAGCCCATCGAGGTGGAGCCGTTGGAGCCCAGCGCCTCGGAGACCTGGCGGATCGCGTAGGGGAACTCCTCGCGGGCCGGCAGGACCGGGACGAGGGCGCGCTCGGCCAGGGCCCCGTGGCCGATCTCGCGGCGCTTGGGCGAGCCCACGCGGCCGGTCTCACCGGTGGAGTACGGCGGGAAGTTGTAGTTGTGCATGTAGCGCTTGCGCGTCACCGGGGACAGCGTGTCCAGCTGCTGCTCCATGCGGAGCATGTTCAGCGTGGTGACACCCAGGATCTGGGTCTCGCCGCGCTCGAAGAGCGCCGAGCCGTGCACGCGGGGCAGGACCTCGACCTCGGCACCCAGGGTGCGGATGTCGGCCAGGCCGCGGCCGTCGATGCGCACGCCGTCGGTGAGGACGCGCTGGCGGACCAGCGACTTCTGCACCGAGCGGAACGCGGCGGAGACCTCCTTCTCGCGACCGGCGAAGGAGTCGGCGAGCTGGGCCTTGACGGCGTCCTTGATCTCGTCGATGCGCGACTCGCGCTCCTGCTTGCCGCCGATCTGCAGCGCGGCCGTCAGGTCCTGCGAGCTGGCGGCCAGGACGGCCTCGTAGGCGTCGTCCTGGTAGTCCGGGAAGGTCGGGAAGTGCGCGGTGGGCTTGGCGGCCGTCGCGGCCACCTCGGCCTGGGCGCGGACGAGCTCGGCGATGAAGGGCTTGGCGGCCTCCAGCCCGGCGGCCACGACCTCCTCGGTGGGGGCGGTCGCGCCCTGCTCCTTGACGAGGGTCCACGAACCCTCGGTCGCCTCGGCCTCGACCATCATGATCGCGACGTCCTGCGACCCGTCGGCGGCGGTCACGACGCGGCCGGCGACGACCATGTCGAAGACGGCGCGCTCGAGCTCGGAGTAGCGCGGGAAGGCGACCCACTGGTCGTCGATGAGCGCGATGCGCACGCCGCCGATGGGGCCGGAGAACGGCAGGCCCGACAGCTGGGTCGACAGCGACGCGGCGTTGATGGCCACGACGTCGTAGGCGTCGTCGGGGTGCAGCGCCATGACGGACACCACGACCTGGACCTCGTTGCGCAGGCCCTTGACGAAGCTGGGGCGCAGCGGGCGGTCGATGAGCCGGCAGGTGAGGATCGCCTCGGTCGAGGGGCGGCCCTCGCGGCGGAAGAACGAGCCGGGGATCTTCCCGGCGGCGTAGCTGCGCTCCTCGACGTCCACCGTGAGCGGGAAGAAGTCGAACTGGTCCTTGGGGGACTTGCCGGCGGTGGTGGCGCTCAGCAGGAACGAGTCGTCGTCGAGGTAGACGGCGGCGGAGCCGGCGGCCTGGCGGGCGAGGCGGCCCGTCTCGAAGCGGACGGTGCGGGTGCCGAAAGAGCCGTTGTCGATGACGGCTTCGGCGGCGGTGATCTCAGGACCCTCCACGGGTTCCTCCTCCGTTGCGTTCGGAGCACCCGCGCGTGCCGGGAGGGGGTCCCCTCCCGTCCGGCCTTCGATCGAGGCCCACGGGCGCCGGGGCGCCCGGAGGCCACTACCGAGGACCGGCACGACGCTGCGGGGTGCTCGGGGGGTGTGCTCGGGTCGTGCTGGGTGGTGCGGGGGGCGGTCCCGCCGTGCGGGGCCTCCCCGAGTCTGCCGCCTGCGGCCCCCTCGCGCGCCGCGAGGGGCCGCGAGGGGCCGCGAGGGGCAGGACGGCAGCAGGGGCGGTCCCGACCGGCGGGACCGCCCCTGCTCGCCTCAGCGGCGGATGCCGACGCGCTCGATGATCGAGCGGTAGCGGTTGATGTCCTTCTTCGCCATGTACTGCAGCAGACGGCGGCGCTGGCCGACCAGCAGCAGCAGGCCGCGCCGGCTGTGGTGGTCGTGCTGGTGCGTCTTGAGGTGCTCCGTCAGGTCGCGGATGCGCTGGGTCAGCATGGCGACCTGCACCTCCGGCGAGCCGGTGTCGCCCTCGCTGGTGGCGTACTCGGCGATGATCTTCTTCTTGACGTCGGCGTCGAGCGGCACTGACCTCTCCTGATCACTCGTTGCGCGGTGCCTCGGGGCTGGTCCACCCGGGCTCTCTGGGTCCGCGGCCGGCAGAACGGCGGTCCCCAGGCTACCAGCGCGGGCCCGGCCCGCCCCCACGGGCGGTCGCGGGCGACGACGGTCAGCCCGCCCGGTCGGCCCGGTCGGCGCGCTCGGTCAGCCCGAGGGCGCGGCGGCACTCCTCCACGTCGCGGTGCATCTGGCGCACCAGCGCGTCCGCGTCGCCGAAGCGCAGCGTCGGGCGCAGCCGCTCGACGAGGTCGAGGTCCACGCGCTCGCCGTACAGGTCCAGGTCGGGCCCGGCGTCCAGGCAGTGCGCCTCCACCTGCCGGCGCACCCCGTCGAAGGTGGGGTTGGTGCCGATGGACACGGCCGCGGGCAGCCGCCGCCCGTCGGCGCGCCGCAGCCACCCGGCGTACACGCCGTCCGCGGGCACGAGCTGCTCCAGGCGCTCGCCGTCGAGGTTGGCCGTCGGGTAGCCCAGCTCGCGGCCGCGGTGGTCGCCGTGCACCACGGTGGACGTCAGGCGGTGCTCGTGCCCCATGACCTCCGCCGCCCGGCGCACGTCCCCGGCCGCCAGCGCCTCGCGCACGGCCGTGGACGACCAGCGCGGCACGGGCGCGCGGCCGGGCAGCGCGGGGTCGCCCAGGTCGTCCAGCGCGACGACCTCGAAGCCGTGGCGGGCGCCCAGCTCCTGCATCGTCGACAGGTCGCCGGCGTTGCGGTGCCCGAAGCGCACGTCGTGGCCCACGACGACGGCGCGCGCCAGCAGCGCCTCGACGACGACCTCGCGCACGAACCGCTCGGGGCTCCAGGCGGCCAGCTCGCGCGTGAAGGGCAGGACGAGCACGGCGTCCAGGCCGGTGGCGGCCAGCAGCTCCAGCTTGTGCTCCAGCTCCGTCAGCAGGCCGGGGGCGCGCTCGGGCTGCAGCACGCGCAGCGGGTGCGGCTCGAAGGTGACCGCCACGGCGGCCGCGCCCAGCGACCGGGCCGTCTCGACGACCCGCCCGAGGACCGCGCGGTGCCCGCGGTGCACGCCGTCGAAGTTGCCGACGGTGACGACCGAGGGGCGCGCGGCCCACTCCTGGTCGGCGGCGCGCGCCGCCCGGACGTCGTCGAGACCCCGCCAGCGCTGCACGCTGCCACTGTGCCAGCCGGGGCCGCCGCGGCCGGTGGACGGGTCCCCGGGCGCCCGGGCGGGCGGCTGGCTAGCGTTCTGGGCGCCGACGACGACGCAGCCAGACGCACCGACACGCAGCACCGACGAGACCCGCGCGACCTGGAGGTCAGCAGTGAGCACGAATCCCGTGGACCCGGCCGGCACGAGCGCCTGGGCGGCGCTCACCGACCACGCCGCCGCCACCACCCCCGACCTGCGGGCGTGGTTCGCCGACGACCCCGGCCGGGCCGAGCGCCTGACCTTCGACGCGGCCGACCTGCACGTGGACCTGTCGAAGAACCTCGTGACGGACGAGACGCTGCGCCTGCTGCTGCAGCTGGCCGAGGAGACCCGCGTCGGCGAGCGCCTGCGCGCCATGTTCGCCGGCGAGCGCATCAACGTCACCGAGGACCGCGCCGTCCTGCACACGGCGCTGCGCCGCCCGCCGGGCGCGCAGCCGCCGCTCGTGGTCGAGGGCCAGGACGTCGACGCCGACGTGCAGCGCGAGCTGGAGAAGGTGTTCGCCTTCGCCGACGCGGTGCGCTCGGGCGCGTGGACGGGTGTCACGGGCAAGCGCATCACGACGGTGGTGAACATCGGCATCGGCGGCTCCGACCTCGGCCCGGTGATGGCGTACGAGGCGCTGGCGCCGTACGTGCAGGACGGCCTGGAGTGCCGGTTCGTCTCCAACATCGACCCCACGGACGTGGCGCGCACGACCCGCGGCCTGGACCCGGAGACGACGCTGTTCGTCGTGGCCTCCAAGACGTTCGGCACGCTGGAGACGCTGACGAACGCGCGCCTGGCGCGGCAGTGGCTGTGGGACGGCCTGGCCGCCGCGGGCGCCCTGGCCGACGACGACGAGGCGCGCCGCGGGGCGGTCGCGAAGCACTTCGTGGCGGTGTCGACGGCGCTGGAGAAGGTCGAGGCGTTCGGCATCGACCCGGCGAACGCCTTCGGGTTCTGGGACTGGGTGGGCGGTCGCTACTCGGTCGACTCGGCCATCGGCACGTCCCTGGCCGTGGCGATCGGCCCGGAGCGCTTCCGCGAGTTCCTCGCCGGTTTCCACGCCGTCGACGAGCACGTGCGCACGACGCCGTTCGAGCGCAACGTCCCGGTCCTCATGGGCCTGCTGAACGTCTGGTACGTGAACTTCCTCGGCGCCCACACGCACGCCGTCCTGCCGTACTCGCAGCTGCTGCACCGGTTCCCGGCGTACCTGCAGCAGCTGACGATGGAGTCCAACGGCAAGTCGGTGCGCTGGGACGGCACACCGGTGGGCACCCACACCGGCGAGGTGTTCTGGGGCGAGCCGGGCACCAACGGCCAGCACGCCTTCTACCAGCTGATCCACCAGGGCACCCGGATCGTGCCGGCCGACTTCATCGCCGTGGCCGAGCCGGCGCACCCGCTCAGCGACGGCGGCACCGACGTGCACGCGCTGTTCCTGGCGAACTTCTTCGCCCAGACCAAGGCGCTGGCGTTCGGCAAGACCGCCGATGAGGTGCGCGCGGAGGGCACGGACGAGTCGGTCGTGCCCGCACGCGTGTTCTCCGGCAACCGCCCGACGACGTCGGTCCTGGCGCCGGCGCTGACCCCGTCGGTGCTGGGCCAGCTCATCGCGCTGTACGAGCACGTCACGTTCGTGCAAGGCGCCGTGTGGGGCATCGACAGCTTCGACCAGTGGGGCGTGGAGCTCGGCAAGAAGCTCGCGCTGGAGATCGCCCCGGCGCTGACCGGCGACGAGGAGGCGCTGGCCGCGCAGGACCCCTCGACCGCCGCGCTGATCCGGTACTACCGGCAGCACCGCTCCTGAGCGGTCCCCCGTCTTACGATCGCCGCGTGGACGCGAGCGCGGCGGTGGGCAGGCTCCTCGAGGCGGGCGGCGACGGCCGCCTCGAGGAGGTCGCCGCCCGGTGGGGGGTGCGGCTGCTGACCCTGTTCGGCAGTGGCGCGCGCGACCCGGCGCGGGCCCGGGACGTCGACGTCGCCGTGCTGGGCGCTCCCCCGCCGGGTCCTGGGGCAGCCGGGCCCTCCCCCGACCTGCTCGGCCTGGTCGGCGACCTGGTCGACCTCACAGGCTTCGACGGCGTCGACGTGCTGGACCTGGCGGCTGCGTCCCCGACGGCCCGGCACCGGGCGCTGACGGGGGCGCGGCTGCTCGTCGAGGCCGAACCGGGCCTGTTCGCCCGCCGGCAGATGGCCGCGGCCCTGGAGTTCTACGAGACCGCCTGGATGCGCGCCGCCGACCTGCGCAGGATGTCCGCGTGAGCCCGCGCGAGCTGGAACCGGACACGGTACAGGCGAAGCTGCGCCTGCTGGAGGAACTGCTCGCCGCGCTCGACGGCGCGGGCCCGGTCACGGCGGAGCGCCTGCGGACCGACACGTGGTTCCGCCTGGCGCTGGAACGGATGCTGACCCACAGCGTCGACACGGTCGTCGCGGTGTGCAGCCACGTCGCCGGAGCGCACGGGCGCACCCCGACGACCTACCGCGAGGCGGTCGCCGCAGCCGGTGAGCTGGGGGTCGTCGAGCCCGCGCTGGCCTCCTCGCTGGTCGCCGCGGTCGGGATGCGCAACCTGCTGGTGCACGAGTACGCCCGCACGGACCTCGACCGGGTCGCGGCCGCCGTGCCGGCGGCCGCCGGGGACCTGCGGGCGTTCGTCCGGCAGGTCGCCCGCTGGCTGGCGGAGCGGACGGGCTGACGGCGGAGGTGGAGGGTGCCGGCGGCCTCGGCCGCTACCGCCTGCTGGCCGCGGGGTACGACGTCCTGTCCGGCGAGCGGCCCCTGTACCGGGTGGGGCGGCTGGCGGGGACCACCGCCCTGGCGCCGGCCCCCGGGGACCGGGTCCTCGTGCTCGGCTGCGGCACGGGGATGGACCTTCCGCTGCTGTGCCCCGCTGTCGGCCCGCGGGGGCGGGTCGTGGGCGTGGACGCCAGCCCCGCGATGCTGCGGCGGGCCGCACGGCGGGTCGAGCGGAACCGCTGGGAGGGGGTGCGGTTGCTGCGCGCCGACGCGACGACCGTCGCGCCCGCCGACCTGCGGGCCGCGCTGGGTGAGCCGGGAGCGCCGGCGGCCGCGGACGCGGTCCTGTTCACCTACTCGCTGTCCCTGATGCGCCCGTGGCGCGCGGCGTGGGCCACCGCGCTGGCGTGCGCGCGCCCCGGTGCGCGGGTGGTGCTCGTCGACCTGGGGCTGCCGCACGGGTGGGCGCGCCCGCTGGCGCGGGCGGCGTGCGCGCTGGGCGGTTCCGACGTGCGGGCGCGGCCGTGGACGGCCGTGCGCGCTGACCTGGTGGACGTCAGCGCCCGGGAGTTCCGCGGCGGCCACGTCCAGGTGCACGCCGGGCGGGTCCCGGAGGGCTGAGCTCCTGCGCGCTCAGCCCTCCGGGTCCCCCGCCCACGACCGCCTCAGCGGTCGCCGGGCCCGTACGAGAAGTACGGCCAGCCGTCGCGGAACTCGACCTCGCGCACCTGCATGCGGATGGTGCCGCCGGTGCCGGTGTCGTAGTAGTGGTGCACGCCGTACCAGCGGCCCCGCTCGCGCACGACGTCCAGGGCGCCGGGCCCGGCCTGGTTCCCGCGCCGCTCGAGCAGGACCTCGCCACCACCCTCGGTCATCGGAGTGCCGTCGCGGTCGACGAAGGGACCGGTGGGGCTGGTCGAGCGGCCCACGACGGTCTTGTACGTGCTGTCCGCGCCGCGGCAGCACAGGTCCCACGCGGTCGTCAGGTACCACCAGCGGCCCTGCTTGAACAGTTGCGGGTTCTCGATCGCGTTGGGCGGGACCTCGGCGTTGCTGGCCAGGCGGATCCGCTCACCGACCGGGGTGTCCATGCCCTCCAGCCGCTGCAGCTGGATCCCGGACCAGAAGGAGCCGTAGGCGATCCACCAGGTACCGCCGTCGCGGAAGACCATCGGGTCGATGGCGTTGAAGTCGTCGCCGGGTTCCGACGTGAGGACCGGCCCGTGGTCGACCCAGCTGCCCGGGTCGCCGGGGGTGCGGCTGGTGGCGTGGCCGATCGCCGAGCGGTTCGTGCCGAAGCTGGAGGCCGAGTAGTACAGGTGGAACACGCCCGCGCGCTCGACGACGTGCGGGGCCCACAGGTGCGCGACGCCGTACTCGCGCGTCCACTCCGGCAGGGGGATCGCGCCCACGCTCTCCCACGGACCGGCCAGCGTGCCGGTGGAGCGGCGCACGAAGACCCCTCCCGGGTCGTCGGGGTCCGCGATACCGGTGGAGAACACGTAGTGGGTGCCGCGGTCGGAGAAGATCGTCGGGTCGTGCACGGGGTCGTCGACGACGCCGGGCACGTAGTCGCCCACGTCGCCGGTCATCGTCAGCTTGCCGGTCAGCGGCGGCCCGGCGGGCCCGGCGGCCTCGGCGCCGACGGGGGCGGCCAGCAGGGCCAGCGCGGCCGCCGCCGCGGTCGTCCAGCGCAGCCGGGACCGGCGCGCGCCGGGGGTGGTGGGGGTCGTGGTCGTGCGGGTCATCCTGGTCCTCCGCTCGTCGTCGAGCGCACCGGGGTGCGAGGGGTCCCCTCACCCTGCCCCAGACTTCCATCGTTGTACAAGAGGGGGAGGCTGGGCGGCGAGAGCGGCACCGGGCACCCTGGTCCGGCGCAGCACCCCGCGCGCGACGCATGGAGGAGAGCGACAGTGAGCGATCGAGCCGTCCCGGACGTCCCGGCGACGATGAGGGCCAGCGTCCTGGTCGAGAAGGGCGTCATCGAGCTGCAGGAGCGGCCGGTGCCGCGGCCGCTGCCCGGGGAGGTGCTGGTCCGCGTCGCCGCGGTCGGCGTCTGCGGCTCGGACGTGCACTACTACCAGCACGGGGCCATCGGGGACTTCGTCGTCCGCGAGCCCCTCGTGCTCGGCCACGAGATCTCCGGGCAGGTCGTCGCCGTGGGCGAGGGCGTCGACGCGGCCCGCGTCGGCGAGCGCGTCGCGGTCGACCCGCAGCGCCCCTGCCGGCAGTGCCGCGCCTGCAAGACGGGCCGGTTCAACCTCTGCCCGTTCATGGAGTTCTACGCCACCCCGCCCGTCGACGGGACGTTCTGCGAGTACGTCACCGCCCCCGCCGACATGGCGTTCGCGGTGCCGGACAGCCTGTCCGACGAGTCCGCGGCGCTGCTGGAACCGCTGTCGGTGGGGATCTGGGCCGCGCACAAGGCGCAGGTCGGCCCCGGCGACCAGGTGCTCGTCGCGGGCGCCGGGCCGATCGGCGCGATGGTCGCGCAGGCCGTGCGCGCGCGGGGCGCCACCGACGTCGTCGTCACCGACTTCGTCGACTCGCGCCGCGAGCGCATCACCTCCTTCGGCGCCACCCGCGCCCTGCACCCCGTCGCCGACGCCGAGGAGCTCGCGGCGATGCGCGCCGACGCGTTCGTCGACTGCACCGGCGCCACCCCGGCCGTGCTGTCCGGGATCCGCTCGGTGCGCCCCGGCGGCACCGCCGTCCTGGTCGGGATGGGCGCCGACGAGATGCCCGTCCCCGTGTCGCTGGTCGCCAGCCGGGAGATCACCCTCACCGGGGTGTTCCGCTACGTGGACACCTGGCCCCGCGGGATCGCGCTGACCACGTCCGGCGCGGTGCACCTGGACGACATGGTCACCCACCGGTACTCCCTGGAGCAGGTGGAGGAGGCGCTGAACGCCGACTCCGACCCGCTGAGCATGAAGGCCGTCGTCGTCGTGCACCCCACCACGACGTCCTCCACCTCCCCCGCGGGCGGTGCCGCGTGAGCGGGGTCCTGGAGCGCTTCTCCCTGACCGGGCGGACCGCCCTGGTCACCGGCGGGTACCGCGGGCTGGGCCGGGCGTTCGCGCAGGCGCTCGCCGAGGCCGGCGCGGACGTCGTCGTCGCCGCCCGCGACGAGGCGCGCTCCGTCGCCGCGGCGGAGGAGATCGCGGCCTCCACGGGACGGCGGACGCTGGGCCTGCGCCTGGACGTCACCTCCCGCGCCGAGGTCGAGGCCGCCGTCGAGCGCACCACCGCCGAGCTCGGCGGGCTGCACGTCCTCGTCAACAACGCCGGCGCCTGCGTGCACCGGCCGGCGCTGGAGGTCACCGACGCCGAGTACGAGGAGGTGATGACGACCAACGTCAAGGGCGTCTGGCTGCCCAGCCAGGTCACGGCGCGCTGGATGGCCGAGCACGGCGGCGGCAGCATCGTCAACGTCGGCTCGATCAGCGCTTCGATCGTCAACCGGCCGCAGATGCAGCCGGCGTACAACGCCTCCAAGGCCGCGGTGCACCAGCTGACGAGGTCGCTGGCGGCGGAGTGGGCACCGCTGGGGATCCGCGTCAACGCGATCGCCCCCGGCTACGTCAAGACGGAGATGGCGCCGGTGGACGAGCCGCGCTTCCGGCGCATGTGGATCGAGGACGCCCCCATGCAGCGCTACGCCACCCCGGACGAGGTCGCGGCCACCGTCGTCTACCTGGCCTCGGACGCCTCGTCCTTCTCCACGGGCTCGGTGGTGGTCACCGACGGCGGCTACACGCTCTTCTGAGCCAGGGGCGGGGCGCGGCGAGCGGCGGTGCCGGCACCACCCGGGGCGCGCCACCGCCGCGCCACCGCCGCGTCCCGACGGGCGCCGCGCCCGGCCGGGTGCTTGCATGGCGCCGTCGGGCCGCCAACCGGTCCGGCGGCGAGCCGTCGGAGGACGAGCCGGTCGAGCGACGCGCCGGGCGAGCGACGCGCTGACCCCGAACCGCCGACGTCGGAGGCCCCCGTGACCCCACCCCACGAGCACGCTCCCGGCGCGGACGAGGGCGGCGGCCTGACCGGCGCCGTGGTCGTCGTGGCGCTGGTGTCGGCCATCTCCGGACTGCTGTACGGCTACGACACGGGCATCATCTCCGGCGCCCTGCTGCAGATCAGCGACGAGTTCGGCATCGGCATCGGCTGGGAGCAGGTGATCGCGGCCTCGATCCTGGCCGGTGCCGTCGTCGGGGCGCTGGTGTGCAGCCGGCTCAGCGAGCGGCGCGGCCGGCGGGGCACCCTGCTGGTCGTGGCGGTGGTGTTCGTCGTGGGCACCCTCGCCGCCTCCCTGGCCCCGGACCCCGTGACGCTGGCCGCCGCGCGCCTGGTGCTGGGCTTCGCCGTGGGCGGCGCCACCCAGACCGCCCCGGTGTACGTCGCCGAGCTGGCGCCGACGAAGTACCGGGGCCGCCTGGTGCTGTGCTTCCAGATCGCCATCGGGGCGGGGATCCTCACCGCCACGATCGTCGGCGCCAGCGAGGTGGTCGACTGGCGCTGGGCGATCGGAGCGGCCGCGGTCCCGTCGGCCCTCATGCTCGCCCTCATGCTCCGCCTGCCCGAGAGTCCCCGCTGGCTCGTGCGGGCGGAGCAGGTCGAGCGCGCGCGCGAGGCGCTGGGACGCGTGCGCCCCCGCGGCGCGGACGTCTCCGGCGAGCTGGACGACATCGGCGACCGGGTCCACGCCGAGCGGGAGGCGAGCACCCGCGGCTGGCGGGGGCTGCGGGCGGCGTGGGTGCGGCCCGCGCTGGTCGTCGGGTGCGGCCTGGCGGTCTTCACCCAGCTGTCCGGCATCGAGATGATCGTCTACTACTCCCCCACGATCCTCACCGACAACGGCTTCCCCGACAGCACGGCGCTGCGCGTCTCGGTCGCCCTCGGGGCCACCTACCTGGTGACGCAGCTCATCGGCCTGGCGATCGTCGACCGGGTGGGCCGGCGGCGGCTGACGCTCATCACCCTGCCGGGAGCCGCCCTCGCGATGGCGGTGCTGGGCACCTTCTTCGTCACCGGCAACAGCGGCCGGGAGCACGTGCCGTACATCATCGCCACGCTGGTGGTCTTCATGGCCTTCACCGCCGGGGGCATCCAGCTGATGGGCTGGCTGACCGGCTCGGAGATCTACCCGCTCGCGACGCGCGCCGCCGGTGCGGCCGCGCAGTCGGCGTCGCTGTGGGCCACGAACCTGCTCATCACCCTGACGCTGCTGAGCCTCATCGACACGATCGGCACCGGGCAGACCTTCTGGCTGTACGCGGCGTTCAACGTCCTCGCCTTCGTCTTCCTGTACCTGCGGATGCCCGAGCTCTCCGGCCGCAGCCTGGAGCAGGTCGAGAGGCGGCTGTCCGAGGGACGCTTCCGGCCGGCGGACTTCGCCGAGGACCGCCCCGGCGCACGGTGACCACCCGGGGCACCCGGGCGCGGCGGGGCCGCCCGCGCGGGAACACGGGGCCGGCGTGCGGCATTGTGTCCTGCGGCATGGACACGACGACGAGCGCGGGCTGGCTGTTCACCCAGCGGCGCCACATCGACCTCGGGCGGACGGCGAGCTCCCGATAGGGGGACCGGCGCACCGGTCCGTCAGCTCACCCCTACCCGAAGGTCCCTCCATGCTCCGCGCCCTGCGCAGGACGCCGTTCGGCGTCCAGGTCCTCATCGGTCTCGTCCTCGGCGTCGTCCTCGGCAGCCTCGCCCGCTCGATGGGCGGCACGGCCGACGACCCGAACTGGCTGACCACCACCCTCGACACCATCGGCTCGACGTTCGTGACGCTGCTGCGCACGCTCGTGCCGCCGCTCGTCCTGCTGGCGATCATCACCTCGATCGCGAACCTGCGGGAGGTCACCAACGCCGCCCGCCTGGCCTGGCAGACGCTGCTGTGGTTCGCGATCACGGCGCTCGTCTCCGTCGGCATCGGCCTGGCCATCGGCCTGGTCACCGACCCCGGCAACCGCACCTCGGTCTCGGCCGACGCCGCGACCTACGAGGGCCGCTCGGGCTCCTGGCTGGACTTCCTGCAGGGCATCGTCCCGGTGAACATCGCCGGCCTGCAGGCCTCCACCTCCGTCGAGGACGGCTCGGCGTCCACCTCGCTGAGCTTCAACGTCCTGCAGCTGATCGTCGTCGCCATCGCCATCGGGGTCGCCGCCCTCAAGGTCGGGCAGAAGGCCGATCCGTTCCTGACCTTCTCCCGCAGCGCCCTCGCCGTCGTGCAGACGGTCCTGTGGTGGGTCATCCGCCTGGCCCCGCTGGGCACCGTCGGCCTGCTCGGCCGCGCCGTCGCCAGCTACGGCTGGGACGCGATCAGCCCGCTGGCCGTGTTCGTCGCCGACGTCTACGTCGGCCTGGCCATCGTCCTGTTCGTCCTGTACCCGGTGCTGCTGCGCCTGCACGGCCTGCCCGTCGGGCGCTTCTTCGCCGGCGCCTGGCCCGCGATCCAGCTGGCGTTCGTCTCCCGCTCCTCCATCGGCACCCTGCCGGTGACGCAGCGCGTCACCGAGGAGAACCTCGGCGTGCCGCGCTCGTACGCCTCCTTCGCCGTGCCGCTGGGCGCGACGACGAAGATGGACGGCTGCGCGGCGATCTACCCGGCGCTCGCGGCGATCTTCGTCGCCGGGTTCTTCGGCGTGGACCTGTCGGTGACCGACTACCTGCTCATCGCCTTCGTGTCCGTCGTGGGCTCGGCCGCCACCGCGGGCCTGACCGGCGCCACCGTCATGCTCACGCTGACCCTGTCGACGCTGGGCCTGCCGCTGGCCGGCGTCGGCCTGCTGCTGGCGATCGACCCGATCCTCGACATGGGCCGCACGGCCGTGAACGTCGCCGGGCAGGCGCTCGTGCCGACGATCGTCGCCAAGCGCGAGGGCATCCTCGACCTGGAGCGCTACCGCTCGCACCGCCCCGTGGAGGAGACGACGAAGGAGACCGTCGCGGTCTGACCCGCTCCCCCACCGCCCGCAGGACCCGTCGCGCCACCCGGCGCGGCGGGTCCTGCCGCGTCCGGGGCCGTCAGCGCCGCGGCCGGGCCTCGACGATCGTGACGCCCGAGGTGAACGCGCGCCGGTCCAGGACCTCCAGGGGGGTGGCGCGGTGCCCGCGCCGGCCGAACAGGGGGATCCCGTCCCCCAGCAGCAGCGGGTTCACCTTGAGCACCAGCCGGTCCACCTCCTCCAGCAGCGACCCGGCCAGCTGGCCGCCGCCGGCCAGGTACACGTCCGAGCCGCCCTCCTCGGCCTTCAGCTCCCGCACCAGGGCGACCGGGTCCTGCAGGAGCGTCACCTCCGCGCCCGTGCGGCGCTCCGGTGAACCGACGACGTACTGGCGCAGGTGCGGGTAGGGGCTGTCGATCCCCACCGCCAGCGCGGGCGTGTACGTGTTCCAGCCCATGACGACGGTGTCGAAGCGCGACAGGTCGCCCCGCACGCCCAGGGCGCGCTGCACGTGGCCGGGCAGCGCGTCGGTGTACTCGCCGACGACGACGTCCATGTGGTCGCCCTCGAGGGGGAAGTCGTCGGAGGAGCCGTCCGGGGCGGCGATGAACCCGTCGAGGCTCACCGCCACGTAGTAGACGAGCTCCCTGCGGCGCGGCGGTCGGTCCACGCGGTGATCGTGCTCGGCGCTGTTCCCCGCGGTCAACGGGGTTCCCCGTGATCGAGTGGCGCTGCGCGCTCGCGCGCTTACCGTGCGGACATGACCCCTCCCGCGCGACGCGCCGCCGCCGTCGCGGCCGCAGCCGCCCTCCTGCTGGTCACCACCCCCGCGGTCGCTGGTGCGGCAGCGCCGGTCGCCCCCTCCGGGCAGACGGCCACCGCCGCGTGGTCGCCCCCCGGGCGCCCGTTCCCCGCGACCGTGCCGCTGCCCACCGGATCGCTGCCCGAAGGCATCGCCGACGGCCCGGGCACCACGTTCTACGCCGGCTCGCGCGCCGACGGCAGCGTCGTGCGCGGCAACCTCCGCACGGGCGCGACCACCCCGTTCGTGCCCGGCGTCGAGGGCCGCGTCGCGGTCGGCATGCGCTACGAGGAGGGCGCCGACCGGCTGTGGGTCGCCGGCGGCGCGACCGGCACCGTCACCGCCTACGACGGCACCACGGGTGAGGAGCTGGGGCGCTGGGAGGTGCCCGGCAGCGGGTTCCTCAACGACGTCGAGGTCACCCCCGGCGCCGTGCACGTCACCGACTCCGCCGTCCAGCGGCTCGTCGTGGTCCCCCTCGGACCTGGTGGGGCGCTGCCCGGGCCCGACGGCGCGCGCACCCTGCCGATCACCGGGGACCTCGTCTACGGCGAGGGGTTCAACGCCAATGGGATCCGCGCCCTGCCCACCGGCGAGCTGCTGGTGACGCAGAGCAGCACCGGGGACCTGTTCCGGGTCGACCCGGCCACCGGGGTCAGCGTCCGCGTGCCCGTGGGCGGCCGCGACCTCACCGGCGGCGACGGCCTCGTCCTGCGCGGGCCGTTCCTGTACGTCGTCAACGGCTTCTCCGGCGACAGCGCCGCCGTCGTCCTGCTGACCCCCGGCGGGCGTGCGGGCCTGGTGGTCGGCGAGGTGTCCTCCCCGCTGCTGGACCGCCCGACCACGGGGATCCTCGCCGCCGGTGCGCTGTACCTCGTCAACGGCCGCTTCGAGGTCGAGGACCCGTCGACCGCCGAGTACGAGGTGGTGCGGGTGGAGCTGCGCTGAGGCGAGCGTTCAGCCGGGGTTGAGCACCCGGTGCACGCGCAGCCGCACGAGGCAGCTGCGGGCGGCCATCCGGACCGGCAGGTCCTCGCAGTGCTCCACCAGCCACTCCGCCACCCGCTGCAGCTGCGAGGCGTCCAGCGCCATGCCCAGGCACCCCGTGGCCAGGGCGGCCTGCGTCCACAGCTCCAGCGCCCGCACGGGTCCGGAGACGTCGGCCAGGCGCCGCAGCCACTCCACCGCCGACGGCGCCTCCACCGCGGGCGACGGGGACCGGCCCGGTGCGCCCGCCCTCACCCCTGCTGCGTCCACGTCCACGATCATCGGCACGACCGGCCACCGCGCGCAGGGGTCCGAGCGGGTGAGGCGGACGGGCGGTGCCCGTCACCGGCCGTCCACCCGTCGCCCTCCCGCCCCCTCCTCCGGGCAGCCGGTGCGCCGGCGCCCGCGGCGACCGGGTGGTCCTGCGCGACAGCCCTGCGGGGAGGCACCGGGAGTGCCGATGGGTGTGCCGTGCGGGTCTCCGAGCAGCGCGGGCCCGCCGCGAGGACGAGGAGCGGACCATGGACGAGGCCGGCGTGCTGACCGACCGCGCGCGCCTGACGGCGGTCGCCGCCTGGGACGGCGAGCACCCGGAGCTCAAGCGCCGCCTGGACGAGGTGGCGACCCGCACCGCCGAGCGGCTCGGCTTCCCCATCAGCCTCGTGAGCCTCGTGCTGGACTCCTCGGTGCTCTTCGCGGGCAGCCACGGCCTGGTCGGCTGGATCGCCGAGGTCGGCGCCCTGCCCGCGGAGTGGTCCTTCTGCACCACCACGGTCGTCGAGGACTCCGTCCACGTCGTCCAGGACGCCGGCACCCACCCCCGTCACCGCGACAAGCCGACGGTCACCGAGGAGGGGGGAGCCCGCGCCTACGCGGGGGTGCCGCTGCGGACCCCCGAAGGACAGGTCGTCGGGGCGCACTGCGTCATCGGCGTGGAACCCCACGACTTCGGCCCCGGGGAGATCGCGGAGCTGGAGCGCGCGGCCGCCGAGATCGTCGCGGTGTTCGAGGAACACCGCTCGCGCGGCCCGGTCGCCTGAGCGCCGGGACGCGCGCAGCGGTCCCCGCTCCTCAGGCCGGGGCCACCACGAGCAGGGGTTTCGCACCGCGGGGCGTGTCGCCCAGCAGCGCCACGAGCGTCCCGTCCGGCCCGAACGCCGCCACCGGCCCCGCGGCACCGCCGGCGGGCAGGAAACCCCCGTGCGCGACCGACGCGGCCTGCGCGGCGTCCAGCTCCCGCACCGGGAAGAGCCGGCGGGCCACGTCGGCCAGGGGCTCGACGCGCGGCTCGCGCTCGACCTCCTCCAGCGTGCGCGCCGCGGTCAGGTCGAACGGCCCGGACCGGGTGCGCCGCAACGCCGTCAGGTGCCCGCCCACGCCCAGCGCGGCGCCCAGGTCGCGCGCCAGCGCCCGCACGTAGGTGCCGCTGGACACCTCCACGGCCACGTCGAGGTCCACGAAGGGGGCGGCGTCGCGCCGGGCCAGGACGTCGAAGCGGGCGACCACGACCGGCCGCGGCGGCAGCTCGACCTCCTCACCGCCGCGCACCCGCGCGTAGGAGCGCCGCCCGTCCACCTTGACCGCGCTCACCGCGCTGGGCCGCTGGGCGATCGGGCCGGTCAGCGCCGCCACGGCCGCCGCGAGCGCGTCCGGCGCCAGGACCGTCGCGTCCACCGGCTCCCCCAGCACCTCGCCCTCGGCGTCGTCGGTCACCGTCGCGGCGCCCAGGCGCACGGTGGCCGTGTACGCCTTGTCGTGGGCGACGAGGTGGGTGAGGAACTTCGTGCCGCGGTTCACGCCCAGCACGAGAACGCCCGTCGCGGCCGGGTCCAGGGTCCCCGCGTGGCCGACGCGCCGGGTGCGCAGCAGCCGCCGGCAGCGGCCCACGACGTCGTGGCTGGTCCACCCGGCGGGCTTGTCGACGACGAGGATGCCGTCGCCGACGTCGGGGGCGGTCGCCGCGGTGGGCTGGTCGGGCTGGTCGGGCTGGTCGGGCTGGTCGGGCTGGTCGGGCTGGTCGGGCTGGTCGGGCTGGTCGGGCTGGTCGGGCTGGTCGGGCTGGTCGGGCTGGTCGGGCTGGTCGGGCTGGTCGGGCACGGCGCCCAGGGTGGCACGCCGGGAGCACGGCCCGGACGGACGGTCCCGACCGCCCCGACGGCACCCGGCGGGTTCCGGAGGAGTTCCGGACGGGTTCCGGACGATGTCGGAACGCTTCCGTGACCTTGCGGACCTTGTCGCTCCCGCACGCCCTCCCTACGGTGATCGGCACGCGGCAGCCCCGCACCGGCGACGACGCCGGTGCGCTCGACGACGAGACGGGAGGCGACGACGTGACGACACCGGTGGACTCGGCGCGGACGGCCGCCATCCTGGGCGCGCTGGACGCCGACGGCCAGGTCCGCGTGCGCGACCTCGCCCGGCGCCTGGGGGTCTCCGACGTGACCATCCGCAAGGACCTCGAGGCGCTGCAGGCGCGCGCGGCGCTGCGCCGCGTGCGCGGTGGCGCCGTGCCCGTCGAGCGGGACGCCGACCCTGCCGCGCGGGACGAGGGGCCCTTCGAGGCGCGGATGCGACTGCGGCGCGCGGAGAAGGAGGCCGTCGCCGACGCCGTGGCCCCGCTGGTGGCCGACGGCGACGTCATCGCCCTGGACTCCTCCACCACCTGCCACCTGCTCGCCGGCCGACTGCTGGACCGCCACGGCCTCGTCGTCGTGACGAACAGCCTGCGCACCGCCACCCTGCTGGCCGAGCGCACCGACGCGACCGTGCTCGTGCCCGGTGGCACGGTCCGCCGCCCCTCGTTCTCGCTCGTCGGCGACGTCGGCGCCTCGCTCGCCGGCCGCGGCCGCATCGACCGCGGGTTCTTCAGCGGCACGGGCATCTCCCCCGGCGCGGGGCTGGCCGAGTTCACCGCCGAGGAGGCGCACGCCAAGCAGGTGCTGGCCGCGCCGTGCCGGGAGGTGCACGCCCTCGTCGACCCGTCGAAGTTCGGCGGGCTGTCGCTGTGCACCTCGATCCCCGCCGACCGCCTCACCGCCGTGTGGACCACGGCGGGGGCGGACCCCGGCGCCGTGGCGGCGCTGACCGCCGCCGGCGTCACCGTCAACGTTCCGGGCGCACCGTCGCGCCCGGGGAGGGAGGAACCGTGATCTCGACACGCACCCGCGCGGCGGCCGCCGCGCTCGGGGTCGCCGCGCTCGTGCTCACCGCGTGCGGCGAGGGCAGCGGGGGGTCCGCCGGTGGCGGCGGAGGTGGCGGGGGCGGCGGTGAGGACGGCGGCGGCGGTCCCACGGTCGCGTTCGTCCCCAAGCTGCAGGGCATCCCGTACTTCGAGGCCATGAACACGGGCGGGCAGGCCGCCTGCGAGGAGCTCGGCTGCACGTGGCTGTACCAGGGCCCGGTGGAGGCCGACGCCGCGGCGCAGGCCGACATCGTGCGCTCCTACGTCCAGCAGGGCGTCGACGTGCTGTTCGTGGCCCCCAACGACCCCGACTCCATGGCGCCGCTGCTGCAGGAGGCCGCCGACGCCGGCATCGCCGTGGGTACCACCGACACCGACGCCCCCGGCTCGGTGCGCGAGGTGTTCGTGAACCAGGCCAGCGCCGAGGGCATCGGGCAGACGCTGACCGACCAGCTGCTGGAGGCGATGGGCGGCAGCGGGCGCTACGCCATCGTCTCGTGCGGGGAGACCGCGGAGAACCTCAACAGCTGGATCGAGGTGCAGCGCGCGTACACCGCGGAGCAGTACCCCGAGGCGGAGATCACCAACGTCGTGTACGCCGGGGAGGACCAGGCCGTCGCCACCCAGCTGGCCACCGACCTGATGAACGCCGACCCGACGCTGACCGGCCTGGTCGGTGAGTGCACCTCCTCCGCACCCGGTGTGGCGCAGGCGGTCCGGGACGCCGGCCGGATCGGGCAGGTCTCCACCGTGGGCCTGGGAACCCCCCAGTCGATGGCGCCCTACCTGGAGGACGGCTCCAGCTCGGCCAGCGTCCTGTGGGACGTCGAGGCCCTGGGGTGGCTGACCGCCTGGGCCGGCGTCCAGCTGCACGAGGGCGCGGAGTTCTCCGCGACGAACCAGGTGAACGAGGACCTGGACGCTGTCGAGTACGACGAGTCGACGGGGACCCTGCTGCTCGGGCCGCCGCTGGTCATCACCACCGAGAACGTCGGCGAGTTCGACTACTGACGGGAGGCGCACCCGTGGGAACCGACCCCGCGCACGACCCGCACGACCCGCGCGACCGGGCGCGGCCGATCCCGCGCCTGGCCGTCCGCGGCGCCACCAAGCGGTTCGGCGCCGTGCGCGCCGTGCGCGGGGCGGACCTCGTCGTCGCCCCCGGGACGGTCCACGCCGTCGTCGGGGAGAACGGCGCCGGCAAGTCGACCCTGATCAAGATCCTCTCGGGGGCCGAGCGCGCCGACACCGGGACGATCGCCGTCGACGGCGAGGAGGTCACCATCTCCTCCACGGCCGACGCCATGGCGCTCGGCATCGCCACCGTCTACCAGGAGCCCCAGCTGTTCGCGGAGCTCACGGTGGCCGAGAACGTCTTCACCGGCCGCGAGCTGCGCCGGCGCGGACGGGTGGACTGGGCCGCCCAGCACGCGAAGGTCGTGGAGCTCCTGACCCTGCTCGGCCTGCCCGAGCGGTACGCCACCGCGGCCGTCGGCAGCCTGTCCATCGCCGAGCAGCAGCAGGTGTCGATCGCCAAGGCGCTCGCCGGCGACGCCCGCGTCCTCATCCTCGACGAGCCCTCGGCCATCCTCACCGACGCGGAGGTGGAGGTCCTGTTCGGCGTCGTGCGCCGCCTCACCGCGCGCGGGGTGTCGATCGTCTACATCTCCCACCGCCTCGACGAGCTGCCGCTCATCGCCGACGAGGTGACGGTGATGCGCGACGGGCGCACCACCGGCACGTACCCCATCGGCGAGGTCACCGTGCGCCGCCTCGTAGAGCTCATGGTCGGCGGGCTCGTGGAGACCGAGCGCGCCGAGCGCGCCGTCGCCGACGCCCCGCCGCGCCTGGAGCTGCGCGGCCTCGGGCTGGAGGGCAGGTTCTCCGGCGTCGACGTCCGGGTCCGTCCCGGGGAGATCGTCGCCCTCTACGGCCTCGTCGGCTCCGGGGTCGCCGAGATCGGCGCGACCGTCTACGGCATCGCGGCCGCCACCGCGGGCGAGGTCGTCGTCGACGGGCGCGCCGTGCGCCCGCGCAACCCCGCGCACGCCAAGGCGCTGGGCATCGCGATGCTGCCCGCGGACCGCAAGCAGCAGGGCCTGTTCACCTTCCAGCCGATCTCCTTCAACATCTCCGCCGGCCACCTCGGCTTGCTGTCGCGGGCGCGGGTGTGGGTGGACCGGGCCCGCGAGCGCGAGGTGGCGCGGGACATGGTGCGCCGCCTGTCGGTCAAGACGCCCTCGGAGCGGCAGGTCGTCTCGGCGCTGTCGGGCGGCAACGCGCAGAAGGTCGTCCTGGCCCGCCAGCTCGTGGACCGCCCCGGCGTCCTCGTCCTCGCCGAACCCACCCAGGGGGTCGACGTGGGCGCCAAGGAGGAGATCCACCGCATCGTCACCGGACTCGCCGACGAGGGGACCGCCGTGCTCGTCGTGACCTCCGACCTGCCCGAGGCGCTGCGCCTCGCCGACCGCGTGCAGGTCGTGCGCGCCGGCACCACCACCGCCGAGTTCGGGCGCGGCGCCACGCAGGTCGACGTCCTGGCCGCCGCGGCGGGGGCCGGGGGCGTGGCGGGGGACGTGGCGGGGGACGTGGCGGGGGACGTGGCGGGGGACGTGGCGGGGGCCAGCACCGGGGAGGTCGCGCCGTGACCGCCACCGCACCGGCCGCCCCCGCGCACGGCGCGCCCTCGCGCGGGCGGGTCCTGCCGCCGCCCGTCACCGGCCAGGAGGTCGTCCTCGTCGCGCTGATCGCCGTGCTGTGGCTCGTCCTGGGGCTGGCGACGCCCGCGTTCCTGTCCGCCGGCTCGATCGTCCCGCTGCTGGTGGCCACCGCGCCCGTCGCGCTCATCGGCATCGGGATGACCGTCGTCATCGTCACCGGCGGGATCGACGTGTCCGTCGGCAGCACGGTGATGGTCAGCGCGGTCGTCGTCGCCAAGACGATGGTCGCCACGGGGGTGCCGCTGCCGGCCGCCGTGGCGCTGTCCGTGGCCGTCGGGGGGCTGCTCGGGCTCGTCAACGGCGTGCTCATCGCCTACGGGCGCGTGCACGCCATCATCATCACCTTCGGCACCCTCAACCTGTTCCGGTTCGTCGGCCTGCGGGTGTTCGACTCGGCCACCGTGGAGGGGATCCCCGCCACCCTGGCCGTGTTCGGCCGCGGTGAGGCCGGGCGCACCCTCGGCGTCCCGCACAGCTTCGCCATCACGCTCGTGCTCGCCGCCGCGGCCTGGTGGTACCTGCGGCACACCGCGGGCGGGCGGCACTTCTACGCCGTCGGCGGCGACGCGGACGCGGCCCGGCTCGCCGGGGTGGCCGTGCGCCGGCGGGTGCTGTCCGCCTACGTCCTCACCGGCGTCCTGGCCGGTCTGGCCGCCTGCTTCGTCCTCGCGCAGGGCACCTCCAGCCTGGCCGCGAACGTCGGCTCCGGCACCGAGCTGGCCGTCATCGCCGCCGTCGTCATCGGCGGGACGTCCATCACCGGTGGCCGCGGTTCCGTGCTCGGCACCGTCCTGGGAGCGCTGCTGGTCCAGACCGTCGCCACCGGGGTCACCCAGCTCGGCTGGCCCTCGCAGCTGTCGGCGCTGTTCGTGGGCGTCTCCATCATCGTCGCGGTCGGCACCGACCTGATCCGCCAGCGCACCAGGAGGTCGACGTGACCGCCACCGCCGCCCGCCCCGCCGACGCGGGCACCGACCGGCCGGAGTCCCTGCCCGCGAAGGCCCTGCGGGTGCTGCTCACCCAGCGCACCGCGCTGCTCGTCGTCCTGCTCGTGGCCGTCCTGGTCACCATGACGACGCTCAGCCGGCGCAACTACCTCACCGCGCCCTACGACACCGGCTACCTGGCCGCGACCCTCATCAACGCCGTGCCGCTGGTGATGCTGGGCCTGGCGGAACTGCTGGTCATCACCTCCGGCCGCGGCGGCATCGACCTGTCCGTCGGCTCGATCGTGTCGCTGACCGGCATGGTGTTCGGGTTCGCGTACGGGCTGTGGGGCTGGCCGCTGCCCGCGGCGCTCCTGCTCGCCGTGGTGTTCGGCGGGCTGTGCGGCGCGGTCAACGGGGCGCTCGTGGCCTACCTGGGGTTCCCGGCGCTCATCACGACCCTGGCCACCTACTACGCGTTCAGCTCGCTGGCGCTGGTCGTGAACCGCCAGCAGCCCATCAACTCCGAGCCCGTGCAGCAGCTGTACTCCGCGGCCGCGGCCGTCGACCTCCCGCTGCTGCCGGAGGCGTTCCCGCGCGTGCCGCTGGGCGTGTTCACGTTCCTGCTGCCCACCGCCCTGCTCGTGTGGGTCGTGCTGGCCCGCACCACGTGGGGCCGGCGCCTGTACGCCGTGGGCACCAACGACGTCGCCGCCCGCTGGGCCGGGATCGACGTGCGCCGCACCCGGTTCAGCGCCTACGTCGCCGCCGGGGCGATCTCCGGGCTGGTGGCCGTGGTGACCGTGGCGCAGTTCGCCTCCGCGCGCCCCGACGCGGGCACCACCGGCAACGGCATGGCCCTGCCGGCCATCACCATCGCCGTCCTCGGCGGGGTCGCCATCACCGGCGGCATCGGCCGCGTCGGCGGGGTCGTGCTGGCCGCGCTGCTCGTGGTCTGGCTCAACGCCGGCATCCTGCTCGCCGTCCCGGGCAACGCCGGCGCCCAGTTCCAGCTGCTGTCCCTCGGCGTGGTCCTCGTCGTCGCCGCCCTGCTCAACGGGGTCGCCACCCGCCGCTACGGCGGGACCTCGTGAGCCCCGCCACCGGCTCCGCGGCCACCACCGTGGCCGCCGTCGACCTCGGCGCCGGCAGCGGTCGCGTCGTCGCCGCCGCCTTCGACGGCGAGCGCCTGCGCACCCGCACCGTCCACCGCTTCGAGCACGCCCCGCGGACCGTCGACGGCGTCCTGCGCTGGGACGTGGCGACCCTGTGGGCGGGGGTGCGCGAGGGGCTGGCCGCGCTCACCGCCGCCGACGGCGTCCCCGCGTCCGTCGGCGTCGACGGCTGGGGCGTCGACCACGCCCTGCTGCGCGCCGACGGGACGCTGGCCGCCGAGCCCGCCTGCTACCGCGACCCCCGCCGGTCGGCGGCGGTGGACCGGGCGGTGGCCGAGGTCGGCCGCGAGCGCCTGTACGCGGCGACCGGCACCCAGGTGGCCCCGATCAGCACGCTGTTCGCCCTCCTGGCCGACGCCCGCGGCAGCGCGGCCGAGCGCGAGCGGCTGCGGGACGCGGCGCAGCTGGTCATGCTGCCCGACCTGTTCCACCACCTGCTGCGCGGCGCTCCGCCGGTGCCCGTGGTCACCGAGCGCACCGCCGCGTCCACGAGCGCCCTCCTCGACGTCACCACCGGCACGTGGGTGCGGGATCTGCTGGAGGAGCTCGGCGTACCCGCGCACCTGCTGCCCGAGGTCGTCCCCGCCGGCACGGACACCGGGCCGGTGGGCGGCGGCACGGGCGGGGACCTGGCCGGGCTCCTGCGCGGCACCCGCGTCGTCCTGCCCGCCGCCCACGACACCGCCAGCGCGGTGGCCGCCACCCCCGGCGTCGAGGACGGCGCCCTGTTCCTGTCGTGCGGCACCTGGTCGCTGCTGGGGACCGAGCGGCGCGACGCCCTCGTGGGCCCCGCCGCGCGGGACGCGGAGCTGACCCACGAGGCCGGGTACGGCGGCACGGTCCTGCTGCTGCGCAACCTCACCGGCGACTGGCTCCTGCAGGAGTGCCGCCGGACCTGGGCGCGCGAGGGCCTGCACCTGAGCGCCGCGGACCTGGCCGCGCTGGCGGCCGCCGAGCCGCCGCTGCGCAGCCTCGTCGACCCCGGCGACCCCGGCTTCCTGGCCCCCGGGGACGTGCCCGCGCGCCTGCGGGCGGCCTGCGCCCGCCACGGCGAGCCCGTCCCGGCCACCCCCGGCGCCCTGGCGCGCTGCGTCGTGGACTCCCTGGCCCTGGCGCACCGCGACGCCGCCGCGGCCCTGGAGCGCGTCACCGGGCAGCGCGCGCCCTCGATCACCGTCACCGGTGGCGGCTCCCAGCACGAGCTGCTCGTGCGGGCCACCGCCGACGCCACCGGCCTGCCCGTTCGCCTGGGGCCCGTGGAGGCCACCGCCACCGGCAACGCGGGCGCGCAGCTGGTCGCCCGCGGCGAGCTGGCCGGCCCCGCCGACGTGCGGCGCCTGGTCGCCGCCGACCCCCGCTGCCACCGCGTCGTCGAGCCCGCGGCCGGCTCCGCCGAGCGCTGGGGCGACGCGGCGCAGCGCTGGCGGCGGCTGGCCCGGCGCACCGCCGGGGCGACCGGCGGGACGCGGCAGGTGCCCGCGTGAGCACCACCTGGGAACCGGACCTCGTCCCCGCCGAGCTGCTGGCGCTGACGCACCGCCTCGGCGACCCGGCGCGCGACCTCGTCGTCCTCGCCGAGGGCAACACCTCCCAGCTGCTGCCCGACGGCCGCGTCGTCGTCAAGGCGTCCGGGTCCTCGATGCGCACCGCGACGGCCGCGGACTTCGTCGTCGTCGACCCGGGCGCGCTGCTCGCGCTCGCCGACGACCCCGCCGCCGACCAGGACGCCCTGACCGCCGCCCTGGACGCCGGCGAGCACGACGGGCGGCGCCGGCGCGCGTCGATCGAGACGCTCGTCCACGTGGCCGTGCAGCGCCTGTGCGCCACGCCGTTCGTCGGCCACACCCACCCCACCGCCGTGGTCGGGGTCCTCGCCAGCGTCCACGCCGCCACCGCGTGGGACCGGCACGTCTACTCCGACGAGGCCGTCGTCGTCGGCCGTCCCCTGTTCGTGCCCTACGCCTCCCCCGGCATCGAGCTCGGCCGCGCCTACCTGGCCGCCCTGGCCCGCCACCACGCCGAGCACGGGCAGGTGCCGCAGCTCGTGCTGCTCGGCAACCACGGGATCGTCGTCAACGCCGCCACCCCGGCCGCCGTGGACGCCGTCACCGAGATGGCCGTCAAGGGCGCCCGCGTCCGCGCCGCCGCCTACGCCGCGGGCGGTCTGGCCCCGCTGCCCGCCGCCTCCGTCGAGCGCTTCTCCGCGCGCGCCGACGTCGCCGAGCGGCGCCGCGTCCTCGGCGTCCCCGGCGGCCACCCCGCCGCCCCGAACCCCCCACCGACCGGCACCACGGGAGAGGAACCATGAGCATCACCTACGGCGTGCACGCCCTCGTCTGGACGGGCGGGTGGTCCGAGCACGAGGCGCGCGCCGCCCTGGAGGCGACCGCGGAGGCCGGCTACGACCTCGTCGAGCTCGCCCCCATCGACCCCTCCGGGTTCGACGCGGCGATGACGGCGCGCCTGCTGGCCGAGCACGGCCTGCGCGCCAGCGCCTCCCTCGGCCTGGACGAGTCCACCGACGTCTCCAGCGAGGACCCCGAGGTCGTCGCCCGCGGCCGCGAGCGCCTCGGGCAGGCCCTGCGCATCGTCCGTGACGTCGGCGGCGACACCCTGTGCGGCGTCATCTACTCCAAGCTCGGCAAGTACGCCGGACCGGCCACCGAGCGGGGGCGGGAGAACTCCCGCGAGACCATCGCGTGGCTGGCCGACGAGGCCGCCGCCTCCGGCATCGCGCTGGGCATCGAGTTCTGCAACCGGTACGAGACCAACATCGTCAACACCGTCGCCGAGACCCTCGACTACATCGCCGCCGTCGACCGCCCGAACGTCGTCGTCCACGTGGACACGTACCACATGAACATCGAGGAGAGCTCGTTCCGCGAAGCCGTGCACGCGGCCGCCGACGCCGGGCGCCTGGGGTACGTGCACATCGGCGAGTCGCACCGCGGGGCCCTGGGCACCGGCACCGTGCCGTGGCAGGAGTTCTTCACGGCCCTGCGGGACGTCGGCTACGACGGCACCGTGACGTTCGAGTCGTTCTCCTCGCGGGTCGTGCACCCCACGCTGTCGAACTCCCTGGCCATCTGGCGGGACCTGTGGACGGACAACCGGGCGCTGGCCCGCGACGCCCTGGCGTTCGCCAAGGCGGGGCTGGAGCGGTGAGCGGGGCGGGAGCCGGGGCCGAGGCCGTCCACCCCGACCTGGCCGGGGCGGTGGCCGTCGTCACCGGCGGCGGGCGCGGCCTCGGGCTGTCCACGGCGCGGGCGCTGACCCGGCAGGGCTGCCACGTCGCCCTGCTGGACGTGCTGGCCGACGTCGAGGACACCGGCGCCGAACTGGCCTCCGAGACGGGCCTGCCGGCGCTGGGGCGCGGCACCGACGTCACCGACGCCGACGACCTGCGGGCGGCGTTCGGCGCGGTCGCCGAACGCCTGGGCACCCCGCGCGTGCTCGTCACCGCCGCCGGGATCGCCGCGTGGGCGGACGCCGAGGACCAGCCGCCGGAGCAGTGGCGCCGGGTCGTGGACGTCAACCTCACCGGGACGTTCCTCGCCTGCCAGGCGTTCGCCCGGCACGCCCTGCCGGCCGGGCGCGGCGCCGTGGTCACGGTCGGCTCGATGTCGGCGAGCATCGTCAACGTGCCGCAGCACCAGGCCGCCTACAACGCCGCGAAGGCCGGCGTGGAGCACCTGACCCGCTCGCTGGCGGTGGAGTGGGCGGCGCGCGGGCTGCGCGTCAACGCCGTCTCCCCCGGGTACATGCTCTCCGACATGACGCGGCAGTTCACCGACGCCAACCCCGACCTGCGCCGGCGCTGGGAGGAGCTGACGCCCATGGGGCGGATGGGCGAGCCGTCCGACCTGGACGGCGTCGTCGCCTTCCTGGCCTCCGACGCCTCGCGCTTCGTCACCGGGCAGGCGCTGGTCGTCGACGGCGGCTACACCCTCCTCTGACCCCCTCCCCGCGGTGGTCGTGGACGGGTGAGCGTCCACCCGTCCAC